>VBIA01000052.1 GCA_005879985.1 Chloroflexota bacterium
CCCGAGCCGTACAAGGGCAAGGGCGTGATGTACCGCGGCGAGAAGGTCAGGCGCAAGGCTGGCAAGGCCGGCAAGGGCGCGAAGGCGGGGGCATGATCAAGACCCAGGACCGCAAGATCAACCGGCTGCGCCGCCACAGGCGCGTTCGCGTGCGCCTCACAGGCACCGCGGAGCGGCCTCGCTTGGCCGTGTTCCGCAGCCTCAACCACATCTATGCGCAGGTCATCGACGACGTGGCCGGACGCACGCTCGCGTCCGTATCGACGGTGGGCCAGAAGGGGACCGTCAAAAGCATGGAGGAGGCCACCAACGTCGGCAAAGCGATCGCCCATAAGGCGAAGGCCGCGGGCGTGAGCCAGGTTGTGTTCGACCGCGGCGGATTTCTCTACCACGGCAGGATCAAGGCTCTGGCGGACGCCGCCCGCGAAGCGGGCCTGGAGTTCTAAGCGTGACGACGGCGCCAGCCACGCAAAGTCGAGCCGGGGAGTTGGCCTGGCTAAGCCAGTCCAACTGGCGCCGTGGTCACTTCGGCCTGAAATCCGCACCCCAACACCGCGATTTCAGGCCGGTAAAGGTAGGAGACGTTTAACTGATGGGATCTCGTTACGCGCAGCGGCCGTACTCGAGCGGTGAGCGATCCGACCTTGCCGAGCGCGTCGTGCGCGTCAACCGCGTGGCCAAGGTGGTGAAGGGAGGACGCAAGTTCTCCTTCAGCGCGCTCATCGTCGTCGGCGACATGAACGGCCGCGTCGGCGCCGGCATCGGCAAGGCGCGCGAGGTGACCGAGGCCATCCGCAAAGGGATGGAGGTCGCGAAGCGGAACATGATCACAGTGCCGATGGTCGGCACGACCATCCCGCACGAGGTGCGCCTCAAGTTGGGTTCGGCGAGGATCATGCTCAAGCCTGCCGCGCCGGGCACCGGCGTCATCTCCGGCGGCGCGATGCGCGCAGTCATCGAGTCCGCGGGCATCAAGGACATCCTCACCAAGTCGCACGGCACCAACAACCCCATCAACACGGTCCGCGCGACGCTGGCCGCGCTGCAGCAGCTGCGCACGGCGCAGCAGGTCGCCGATCTCCGCAGCAAGGAGATCGAGCAGATCGTCGGCCGCCGCCTGGCGAATGCATACCGGCGGTCTGACGGTGCAGAGCCCGCCGCTGCGGCCGCCGCCGCCGCGGAGGTCAAGTGAACCTCCCCGCTCGCGGGGAGGTCGCCGCGCGCAGCGCGTCGGGTGGGGACGTTAAATCCACCAAGACCATCAAGGCGACGCTCATGAAGAGTGCGATCGGCGCGTCTCCGGCAATCCGCGCGACCGTGCAGTCGCTCGGTTTCCGCCGGCTGAATCAGACGCGCGAGCTGCCTGACAACGACGCGGTGCGGGGCATGCTCAAGGCCGTCAACTTCCTGGTCGCCGTCGAAGGCACTCCCTACGTGCGGCCGAAGCGCAGCCAGTACAAGATCTGGCGTAAGCGGTCGGACAAAAAGCACCAGAGGGGTCACTAAGGCGATGCGCCTGCACGAGCTGACTCCGCCGGCCGGGTCACGCAAGCGCCGCCAGCGCATCGGACGCGGCACCGGCTCGGGTCGCGGCAAGACGTCGGGTCGCGGCCAGAAAGGCCAGAACGCGAGAAGCGAGGGCTTCCGCCTGGGCTTCGAGGGCGGCCAGATGCCGCTCGCCCAGCGCATCCCGAAGCTGCCCGGCTTCAAGAACCCGTTCAAGAAGATCTACGAGGTCGTCAACATCTCCAAGTTGCGTCGCTTCGAGGATGGGACGACCGTCGACGCCGAGGTGCTGATCGACGCAGGCCTTGCGCGGCCTGGCTTCGAGATCAAAGTGCTCGGCACAGGCGACCTGCGGCGCAAGCTCATCGTTGAGGCGCACGCATTCAGCAACAGCGCGCGCGAGGCCATCGAGGCAAAAGGCGGCAGCGTCAAGGTTCTCGGTAAGCCGCGGCAGCGCGGCCCGAAGCGGTCTGTTAAGAAGGGGAGCCGGCCGTCGGCCGCGACCGAGGAGAGCACCCCTCCCGCAGAGGCTTAACCCATGAACCTGATCCAGGCGCTTGTCAATGCGATCCGGCTGCCTGAGCTCCGCAACAAGATCCTGTTCACGGGTGGCATCCTGATCATCTTCCGGCTCTTCGCCAACGTGGCCGTGCCGGGCGCGAAGCAGTCAGCGCTAAACACACTGTTCAACCAGCAGGCGCTGCTAGGACTGCTCGACCTGTTCTCCGGCGGTGGCCTGTCGCGGTTCAGCGTCGTGGCGATGGGCATGAATCCCTACATCAACGCCACGATCATCATGCAGCTGATGACCGTGATCTCCGAGCGCATCAAGGAGATCCAGAAAGAGGGCGAGACGGGGCGGCGCCGCATCCAGCGCTGGAGCCGGTACCTCACCGTCGCGCTCGGCGCGGGCCAGGCCTACGGCTTCACCGTTCTGTTCCAGAACACGAGCCCTGCCATCCTCCCGGTGCTCGACTGGTTCCAGCGTCTCGAGATCGTCATCGTCCTGACCGCCGGCACCGTCATGCTGATGTGGTTCGGTGAGCTCATCACCGAGTACGGCATTGGCAACGGTGTCTCGCTGATCATCTTCGCCGGCATCATCGGCCGCGGTCCACAGGGCGTGGCTGCGGTTTTCGCGGCGCACACGACCGGCGGCGGCCTCGCCGACTACATCCCCTTCATCGTGTTCGGCGGCATCGCGCTCGTTATGACCGCGGTCATCATCGAGGTGCAGCAGGCCGTCAGGAAGATCCCCATCCAGTCGGCGCAGCGCGTGGCGGGCGGACGCGAGGTGGGGCGGAGGGCCAGCTTCCTGCCGCTGCGCGTGAACCACGCCGGCGTCATCCCGATCATCTTCGCGATCTCGGTCATGTTCCTGCCGACGATCCTCGCCAACTACTTCACCGGCGCGCCACCGGACACCTGGTACTACAAAGCGGCCGCTTGGTTGCGAGGCAACTGGGATCCAAGCACGTCCAATGTGGCGATGGCGATCACGTACAACGGGCTCTATTTCCTTTTCACGTTCGCGTTCACGTACTTCTACACGGCCATCACATTCGAGGTGAACGACGTAGCCGAGAACCTCAAACGCTATTCAAGTTTCATCCCCGGCATACGTCCGGGCAAACCGACGGCCGACTACCTCGCGGCTGTGATGAATCGCGTCACATTCGCGGGCGCGTGCTTCCTTGGCTTCATCACCGTCATCCTGCCCATCGCGACGGCGAAGATCTCAGGCATCCCACATCAGCAGATGTATCTGGGAGGGACCGCGATCCTGATCGTGGTCGGCGTGGCGCTGGACACAATGAAACAGCTGCAGACGCAGCTGGTAATGCGCCAGTACCGCGGCTTCATCACATGAGGCAGGGTTCCTCCCCACCAAGTGGGGAGGTTAGGAGGGGGCGTTGAACCTCCTCATCTACGGCCCGCCAGGCAGCGGAAAAGGCACGCAGGCGGAGCTGCTGCACCAGGCCTTCGACATCCCGCACATCTCGACCGGGGACATCCTTCGGGGCGAGGTCGGGGCCGGCACGGAACTCGGCCTCAAAGCGCAGCCCATCATGGCTGCGGGCGGCTACGTGCCGGACGACATCATGATCGGCATCATTCGCAACCGCCTGCAGCAGGGCGACAGCGCGAAAGGCTTTGTCATCGACGGCTTCCCGCGCACAATCCCGCAGGCGGAGGCGCTGGACAGCCTGCTCAATAAAGAGCTGGGCCGTCGCTTCGACCGCGCCATCTACCTAAACGTGGAGACCCCTGAGCTCGTGCGCCGGCTGGCCGGCCGCATGACCTGCCCGGCCGATCAGAAGACGTACCCGCCCGGCACCGAGAGGTGCCCGCTGGACGGCGCCAGGCTTATCCAGCGCGAGGATGACAAGCCGGAGGCGGTGAAGAAGCGCATCGAGGTTTACCTCGAGAAGACGCTGCCCCTGCTCGACTACTACCAGCGTCAGGGCCTGGTTTCCGAGGTCGATGGGGTGGGCACAATCCTGGAGATCCACAAGCGTGTGCTGGCGGCCCTTGGCCAGAGCGCGGAGGTGGCCGAGTCATGATCAACCTCAAGACCAAGCACGAGATCGACCTCATGGCCCGTGCTGGGCAGCTGCTGGCCTCGGTGCTGCCGCCGCTGGCGGCGGCCTGCGAGCCGGGCACCAGGACCATCGAGCTGGACGAGATCGCCGACAAGCTCATACGCGCCGGTGGCGCCACGCCCGGCTTCCTCGGCTACCACGGGTTTCCGCGCTCGATCTGCGTGTCCATCAACGACGAGGCGGTGCACGGCATCCCCGGCAACCGCAAGATCGCAAGCGGCGACCTGGTCAGTCTCGACCTCGGCCTGGTGCTTGAGGGCTTCTGGGCCGACGTCGGCATCACGGTGGGCGTCGGCAACGTCACGCCGGAGGCGCGGCGGCTGATCAAAGTGACCGAGGAGGCCCTGTACGCCGGCATCGCCAAGGCCCAGCCGGGCGGCTGGCTGGGGGATGTGTCGAGCGCCATCCAGCAGCATGTCGAGGCGGCCGGCTTCTCGGTCATCCGCCAGTTCGTCGGCCACGGGATCGGCCGGCAGATGCACGAGGACCCGCAGGTGCCCAACTTCGGCCAGCCCGGGACCCCGCCGCGCCTGAAGCCCGGCATGACCCTGGCCATCGAGCCCATGGTCAACGCCGGCTCGTACGAGGTGTTCATGAAGCCTGACGGCTGGACGATCTGCACCGCCGACGGCTCGCTTTCAGCCTACTTCGAGCACACGGTGGCGATCACCGACGCCGGGCCGCTCATCCTGACCGCCCTCCCGTCCCCCAACGGCCACGGCCCCTCCCCACGCGGTGGGGAGGTCGGCGCGTAGCGCCGGGTGGGGGCGCTGAATTCGGCAGCCGCCTCAGCTTTGGTACAATCGCCGTTCGTGCCCCGGCGTCCCTCACTCGTCAAGGGGGTCGTCCTGGAGCCTCTTCCCAACGGTGTATACCGGGTTGAGCTCGAGAACGGGGCCAAGGTCCTGGCCCACGTTGCCGATCGCGCCGGCACCCACTTCACGCGGCTTCTCGCCGGTGACAAAGTCGGGGTCGAGCTGGCGGAGACCGATCGATCGCGGGGGCGGATTAGAGAGATCTGGAGATGAAGGTTCGTCCGTCGGTCAAGAAGATGTGTCCGAGCTGCAAGGTGATCAAGCGGAACGGGGTCGTCCGCGTGATCTGCTCGAAGACGCCCAAACACAAGCAGCGGCAGGGATAGGAGCGAAGGAAAGCTAGATGGCGAGAATCGCGGGCGTCGACATACCGCCGCAGAAGCGCGTTGTCATCTCCCTGACCTACATCACCGGCATCGGCAACACCACGGCTCAGAAGCTCGTGAAGACGGCCGGTGTCAACCCGGACACGCGCGTGAAGGACCTCAGCGACGAAGAGGTCACGCGCCTGCGCCAGATCATCGACAGGATGGCGGGGGCCAAGGAGCTCCTCATCGAAGGTGACCTGCGCCGCGAGGTGGCCAACAACATCAAGCGCCTGACCGAGATCGGCTCGTACCGCGGCATGCGGCACCGCCGCGGCCTGCCCGTGCGCGGCCAGCGCACCCGCACCAACGCCCGCAGCCGCCGCGGACCCAAGCGCGCGGTCGCCGGCAAGAAGAAGGTGAAGGCAGGCAAGTAGTGGCCAAGAAGAAGGTCGTTCGCACGCGCCGCCGCGAGCGCAAGAACGTGGTCCAGGGGCAGGCTCACATCCAGAGCACGTTCAACAACACGATCATCTCCATCACCGACATCGACGGCAACGTCATCTCCTGGGGCTCGGCCGGAGCGCAGGGCTTCAAGGGCAGCCGCAAGTCGACGCCATTTGCCGCGCAGCAGACCGCCGAGGCGACCGCCAAGAGGGCGCTGGAGCACGGCATGCGCTCGATCGAGGTGTTCGTGCGCGGGCCGGGCGCCGGCCGCGAGGCCGCAATCCGCTCGCTGCAGGCCACAGGCCTCGAGGTCAGCGCCATCACCGACGTCACGCCTATCCCGCACAACGGGTGCCGGCCGCCGAAGCGCAGGCGGGTGTAAGAAATGGCCAACTACTCGGGCCCGGTCTGCCGCTTTTGCCGCCGCGAGGGCGCCAAGCTGTACCTGAAGGGCGAGCGCTGCTACACGCCCAAGTGCGCCATCGAGCGCCGCGCGTTCGCGCCCGGCATGCACGGCCAGGCCCGCAAGCGCAAGACGTCCGACTACGGCATGCAGCTGCGCGCCAAGCAAAAGGCGCGGCGGATCTACGGGCTGCTCGAGAAGCAGTTCCGCAACTATTTCAACGAGGCGACGAGCGAACCGGGCGTCACCGGCCTGAACTTGCTCCGCCACCTCGAGCTGCGCATGGACAACGTCATCTACCGGCTCGGCTTGGGCGCGTCGCGCAAGCAAGCGCGCCAGCTCGTCACGCACCGGCACTTCGAGATCAACGGCAGGACGGTGAACATCCCGTCTTACGAGCTCAAGCCGGGCGATGTGCTCAAGGTGAAGCCCGCCAACGGGGTCATCGACGTGGCCCTGGAGGCGTCGAAAGTCCGCCCCGTTCCGTCCTGGCTGTCGTTCAACGGCGAGGACAAGACGGCGAAGATCCTGGCTCGGCCCGACAGGCATGAGATGGAGTCAGGGGTGGAAGAACAACTTATCGTCGAGTTCTACTCCCGCTGAAGCGGGAAACGGAGGTTTAAGGAGACTCTTGGCAATCGACACCCAGATGACCGTTACGCCGCAGGTTCGCAAGCTCGAGGCGACCGCCAACTACGGCAAGTTCGACATCGAGCCGCTCGAGCCCGGCTTCGGCACCACGCTCGGCAACACGCTGCGCCGCGTGCTGCTTTCTTCGCTGTGGGGCGCGGCCGTGACGTCGATCCAGATCGACGGCGTGGCCCACGAGTTCACCGCCATCCCGCACGTCAAGGAGGACGTGACCGAGGTCATCCTCAACCTCAAGAAGCTGTGCCTGAAGAGCTTTACCGAGGACCCCATCACGCTGCTGCTGGACGTCAAGGGTCCGACTGAGGTTCGCGCCTCGCACATCCAGGCGACCTCGGACGTCGAGATCGTCAACCCCGACCTCTATATCTGCACGCTCGCCGCCAAGGGCCACCTGCGCATGGAGCTCAACGTCGAGCGCGGCAAGGGCTACGTCCCGGCGGAGCGCAACAAGCGCGAGGGCCAGCCCATCGGCGTCATCCCGATCGACGCGATCTTCACGCCTGTCGAGAAGGCGAACTTCACCGTGGAGAAGACGCGTGTCGGCCAGTCGACCGACTTCGACCGCTTGATCATCGAGGTCTGGACCGACGGCACGATGTCGCCCGAGGAGGCCGTCAGCCACGCGGCCGAGCTGTTCACCAAGCACCTGGACCTGTTCGTCCACTTCGGCGAGTCGATCCAGAAGCCAAGCGCTGACACAGAGAAAACCGGCCAGAACCGCCTGATGGACACGCCCATCGAAGAGCTCGACCTGTCGGTGAGGGCTTTCAACTGCCTGAAGGCGAACGAGATCCAGACCGTCGGCCAGCTGCTCCAGAAGAAGGAAGAGGAGCTGCTCGCGCTGCGGAACTTCGGGCGCAAGTCGCTCGACGAGATCAAGGAGAAGCTGGTCGAGAAGGGCTTCATCAAGCCCGAGGAGATGGGGACGGTCCTGCGGGGCTAACCCACTTCGCTATGCGTCACCAGAAGAGCGGCCGCCGCTTCAACCGCGACACCGATGCGCGCAAGGCGCTCATGCGCAACCTGTGCACGTCGCTGCTCGAGAGCGGGCGCATCACCACCACCGAAGCTCGCGCCAAAGAGCTTCGGCGGTGGGTCGAGCGTCTCATCACCACGGCCAAGGCCCAGGACATCGCCGCGCGCCGGCGCGTCAGCGCAGAGGTGTCCAAGCCTGAGGTGGTCGAGAGGTTGTTCTCGAACCTCATCCCGCGACTGTCCGAGCGTCCGGGCGGCTACACACGCATCGTGCACAAGGGCCCGCGCCTAGGCGACTCAGCGCCGATGGTGATCATCGAATTGGTCGACTAAGGGTACCCTCTCCCTTCAGGGGGAGGGATCAGGGGTGAGGGGCGTGAACGAAGCTAAGTGAACGAAGCTAACAAGTGAATATCAAAGTCGTGCTCGAGTACGACGGGGCCGGCTTCGCCGGCTGGCAGCAGCAGGCGCGTGGCCGCACGGTCGAAGCAGAGCTGAAGCGCGCGCTGCGTGAGCTCACCGGCAATGACCACGTGGTGTACGGCGCGGGAAGGACCGATGCCGGCGCGCATGCCGCGGGCCAGGTCGCGAACTTCCAGTTCGAAGGTCGCATCCCGACGGAACGCCTGGCGGCGGCGCTCAACGCGAGGCTGCCGGAGGACGTGGCCGTGCTGAGCGCGGCGCCCGTCCCGGACGGCTTCCACGCCCGCTTCTCGGCCCGCTGGCGGCGCTATCGCTATCGCTACCTGGACCGGGCGGCACGCCCGGCGCTGGAGCGGGGACGCTGCTGGCACGTTCGCGGCAAGCTGGACGTGAAGGCGATGTCCCGAGCGGCGGACGCCCTGTGCGGCAAGCACGACTGGACAACCTTCTGCTCGGCGTCGGAGCCGGCCGGGGCGCGGGTTCGTGAGATGCGAAGCGCGACCGTGCGGCGCCGCGGCGAGTTCGTCGAGCTGGAGCTGGTGGCGGAGGGCTTCCTGCGCGGCCTGGCCCGCAGCATCGCCGGGGCGCTGGCCGAAGTCGGCCGGGGTCGGAAGCCGGCGGGATGGGTGGGCGAGCTGCTGCGAGGGCGCGACCGGCGCCTTGCGCCGAAAACCGCGCCGGCGGGGGGTCTCACCCTCGTGGAAGTGATTTACTGAAGGACCCAAATTGAGCAAACACAAGACGTGGACGGCGAAAGCCGCTGACTTGCAGAACTCGGACTGGTTCGTGGTGGACGCCACGGATCAGGTCCTCGGCCGCCTTGCATCAGGCGTGGCCAAGGTTCTGCGCGGCAAGCACAAGCCGATATTCACGCCGCACCTCAACAGCGGCGACCACGTGATCGTGATCAACGCCGCCAAGGTGAAGGTGACCGGCACGAAGGGCACGACGAAGGAATACACCCGCTACACCGGGTATCCGGGCGGGCTGCGCAGGCGCTCGCTCGACACCGCGCAGAAGCTCGACCCGACGTTTCCTGTGACCAACGCCGTGCGGGGTATGCTGCAGCGCAACACGCTGGGCGCGGACATGCTCACGCGGCTGCGGGTTTACGCAGGCCCCGACCACGGCCACACGGCGCAGAAGCCGAAGACGCTGACATTCGACTCGAAGGGAGACATCAAGATTGGCTGAGACGTTCAACCGAGGCATCGGGCGGCGGAAGAACGCCGTGGCGCGAGTCCGCATCCAGCCCGGTGAAGGCCGGGTCACCGTCAACGAGAAGGATCCGCTTGCCTTCCTCGGCCGCCGCGTGCTCGAGCTGGCCGCGCTGGCCCCGCTCCGCGTGACGAGCACGCAGCGGAAGTTCGACGTGAGCATCCGTGTAGCGGGAGGAGGGACGAGCGGCCAGGCCGGCGCCATCGCGCACGGCATCGCTCGCGCGCTCTGCAGCTACGATCCCGACTACCGCCCCGCACTGAAGAAAGCAGGACTTCTCACTCGCGACGCGCGAATGAAGGAGCGCAAGAAATACGGACTGAAGAGAGCCCGCAAAGCCCCGCAGTACACGAAGCGGTAGCTGTCCCTCCCCACGCAGTGGGGGCGCCGCTAAAGGCGGCGGTGTCAGGTGGGGGCGGCGATTCAACCGTCCCTCCCCACCGTGTGGGGAGGTTAGGTGGGGGCGTCGATTCAACCAGCCGCAAGCTCGCCTGGCCGGACTGCCGCAACACACGCGACCTGGGCGGGCTTCCGAACGGTGGTGGCGTCACACGAAGCGGGCTCATCGTGCGCTCCGACAACGTGTCGTATCTCACGCCCGACGGCGTGATGGCGATGTGGAACTTCGGCGTCACCCACGTCATCGACCTGCGCAGCGAGTCCGAGGTGGCGAAGTTCCCGAGTCCGTTCGCGGCGCCGGACTACGGACCCGAATACCTGCACCGGCCCCTCGTGGACGACGCGCTGGCGCCTGATCTGGCGGAGGTGCCGTCGATGTCCGACCGCTACCTGATGATGCTCGAGCGTCGCCAGACCGGTCTCGGTGACATCTTCAAGGCGATGGCCCAGGTGGACGGGCCGGTCGTCTTCCACTGCTACGCAGGCAAGGATCGAACGGGCCTGGTGGCGGCGATGGTGCTGTCGCTCGCGGGCGTTCACTCCGACGCGATCGCCGCCGACTACGCCGAGACCGACGTGCACCTCGCCGATCGCTACGTGGAGTGGCTGGCCGCGACACCGCCTGAGCGCCTCGACGCGATGCGCGACGAGCTGCGCTGCCCGCCCGAATGGATCCTTGGCGCGCTGGATCACCTGGACCACAGATGGGGCGGCGTCGAGCCGTACCTGCTAGCGGGTGGCGTAGAGCCCACCGAAATCGACCGCCTGAAAGAAAAGCTGACCAGCTAGGTCTTGTCTTTTCCTTTCCCCTCTCCCGCTCCGCGGGAGAGGGCAGGGTGAGGGTCTCTCAGCTTCCCCTCTCCCGCCTGCGGGAGAGGGCTAGGGTGAGGGTCTCTTAGCTTCCCCTCTCCCGCCTGCGGGAGAGGGCTAGGGTGAGGGTCTCTTAGCTTCCCCTCTCCCGCTCCGCGGGAGAGGGTTAGGGTGAGGGCGGTTGTACCAGCCTCTCCACCGCCCTCCCAAGCGACACCAGGGGCAACCGGTACTGCTCGAGCCGGCGGTGATGTTCAGCGCCCGGCTCCAGCTCCAGAACCATCCATTCGCCCTCGACGCGGGCGAGCTCCGGGACCTCAAGACTCGGTATGAGCAAGCAAGAGTCCGCAAAGCTGCTGCGATCGCGGTCCCAACCGAGCACCGATACGTAAGTACTAGGCGCCGGCCGAAAGCTGCTCCGGCGTAGATGAACGCGATTCTCGACAGTGGTCGCATCCCAGCCGCTTGTTTTGACCTGAAGCCCCAGAAAACGCTTCGAGCCGGCGTGCTGCGCCAGCACCTCCACTGTCTCGAGGTCTGGGAACGGCCTGAACAAACGCAGCGACTCGGCCTCGGCCAGCCGGCGGATGACCTCAGCCTCGCCGAGAAACCCAATCACGCCGCGATCAGACACACGCTCCAGGTCGCGGCCGACCTCATCCGCCTTCAGCCCAGTGGAGCCGAAGCGTTCCGCCAGGCGGTCTCGCGGCACCAGGTACGGCGCCCAGCGAGACCGACCGTTGGTCCGCATCTCAAAGGCCGCGGTCAGGTACTCGCGGCCGGCGACGAGGTCGTGCGCCGCGAGACGTCGAAACGTGGCCTCGTCCACCACCAGCACCATGGAGCCGAGGCGATCGCCGTCGACCAGGGTCGCGACCACCAGCGCGCTGTCGTCGGCAAGGCTGCTCTCGGTCACGGTGATGTGCACCTGGCCGGCAGGGGTCAGCTCCGTGCGGGCTTTGACCTGCACGGGTGCGTAGAACCCGTCCTGGAGCCGGTGCACGACGCCGTCGATTCCTCGATCGCGCAATGGCAGGAAGATGTGCAGCCCTCCGGTTGACTGCCGGATAAGCTCCGACCACACCTTGAACTCGGCCACCTGCCCCGCCGCGAGCGTCTGTCCGCGATGCCAGACCGCGTCCGTTTGCATCAGCCGCATTGTCGCCTCCGCCGTGTCGGAGGTCGTGCAAACCCGCCGCTGCCGGCACTCGCGGGCTTTGGCGTGCCGAATTTCCTGGCTCTGCCGGCACTCGCGTGATGCCGGTTCGAGTCCACCGCGGCCCACCATGGACCGACACCTTCAACGTGGTCAGCGCCGGCCTCGAGGCTGAAGGGAGGCGCCGCGGCTCAACCGCCTGGCGGATTTCCTGGGTTGACCACGAACAAGATGAACTCGGTGAACACGTCTCCGTCCACCTGAAGCCCAAAGCATCCAGGGCTGTCGGTGCTGAGCAATCCGTTCCACTCTCTCCAAAAGGAAGTCGGGGCCACGGCGCCGAAGTACAAGCCGCCTCCCGTCGTGTGGAGTGCGGGAACCACGGTCACCCGGGGCTCCTGCTTGATTACATCGGTCGAGGGAAGATCCGCGAGAGTGACCGTCGATTTACCGTCACCCCCCAACTGAAACGGCCGCACCAGCAGGGGTCTGGAATAGTGGGAGTCCACCATGAGAATGGCCACCTGCCCGGCGGAGTACCAGCTGTCCTGGCCCGACAGGTAGGTTGGCCCGACCCCTGCTCCATAGTTCGGCGCCAGCGGGCCTAAATCAGTCATCGAGGAAGCCGTACAGGTCGCACATGGAGCCGTACTAGCACACCCCGGTGGCGCTGAATGCGGCGCCTGGGACGCACTTGGGGCCACGGTGGGTGGCCTCATCGGCCTCTGCTGCAGTCCAGTCATCGCATCGACCCCGGC
>VBIA01000194.1 GCA_005879985.1 Chloroflexota bacterium
CTCGCGGCCGAGCGGCTGCTGGATGGCGCGGTAGACGACGGCCATGCCGCCCGCGCCGAGGCGCTCCTTGATGTCGTAGTTGGCGATTCGCGCGCCGGAGAGGTCTAGGGGGTCCTTCACTTTGCCGGCTAAGAATAGGCAGCGCAGGACCGGACCTTGATCTCCGTTCACATATCCGTGCCCCGCCAAAGGCTTTCATTACCTCGTCGCTGGCACCCCTTTTTGACCTATCGGCGAACCAAACTGTTGTTCGGCCAGGCGGTGAAAAGTCGCCGAACTTCCGTATTGGAGCCAAGATCAAGCCGGGAGCGCCCAGACCCCGCGCTGGCGCCCGGGTCATTTGTCCTAACGATTGACCTCCTCGGGAGGGGTCTGATACGGTGACTCGAGTCTCTGGGGGACCCATCTGCTTCAAGGGCGGGTTCGTGGACTTATTTATTTGGGGTAGTTATTGCGATTTAACCGCTATCTGACGCATGCCGTGTTCCTGGCCGTAGCGGTGGCCATCTCCGGCTATGCGACCCTCGACCGCCACGTCACCAACACGCTCAGCCGTGGCTTGGGCCCGTTGAACGCCCAGGCCGTGGTGCTGGACGAGGGTGGTTACGTCGGCGACATCGCCTTTGGGCGGTACAGCACGATCATCAAGCCGGTCGCGATTCCGACCTCGGCGCCGGCCAGCCACGCGCCGATGCACTACACCGTGCAGTCAGGTGAGACGCTGAGCTCGATCGCGACGAAGTTCCACGTCACAGTCAGCCAGATCCGCTGGTCCAACGCCGGTCTGTTCCAGTCGGCCTCGATCCTGCCAGGCATGCAGATCGTCATCCCGCCCACCCCAGGGGTCGTCGTGACGATCAAGAACGGAGACACGCTGCAGAGCCTGGCCAACGCGTACAAGGTCGACCCGGCCGGGATCGCCGACTACAACCGGCTGCGCTCCAACACGCTGGTCGCCGGCTCGACGCTCGTGATCCCAGACGGCGTCGGCCCCGCGTTCCCGCCGCCGCCAGTGCTGTGGCAGCCGCAGGCCAGCGGTGGCGGTGCGATGCCGACGGTCGTGAAGTCGTGCTGCCTCGGTCCGTACGCAGGCACCGGCTTCCCGGTCGGCTGGTGCACGTACTACGTGGCCACGTGGCGCAACGTGACGTGGCGCGGTGACGCCGGCTGGTGGTACGAAAACGCCAGGGCGCAGGGTTACGCGGTCGGAGCGACGCCAAAGGTCGGCGCGATCATGGTGACCTGGGAGTCGTACCTGGGCCACGTCTCCTACGTCGAGGCGGTCAACTCGGACGGCTCGTGGACGGTCTCGGAGATGAACTACGTCGCGTTCGACGTGATCGACTGGCGCACCATCCACCCAGGCCAGCTGGGCTCGCGCCTGGTCGGCTTCATATACGGGTAGGCGCCGGGGCGGCCACCGCCGCTTCTGGACCGGCTGACCTCAGAGCCCAACCTACTTCCATCGCGTCGATGTCGGGCTTTGCCGTGCGCAGGCCCGTGGCCGCGATGGCAGCCGCGATGATCAGGAGCGTCGGCGACGTGATCACCAGCGCGGTCTGCAGGCTGCCGATGTGGTCGGAGATGAACCCGATGTCGAAGGTCGAGTGCGAGTCGCCGAACACGTGCGAGATGAACAGCAGCAGCGTGACGCTGCTCGCGCGCAGCGCCGGCGACACCACGGCCTGCGAGATGGCGGTGAACGGACCGGCGTACAGGTACATGCACACGACCGCGGCAAAGAAAGCCGGCACGAAGACCGGGATGGGGCCGGCGTTCATCGGCGCGTAGAGCGCGATGACGATGAACACCGCGCCGCCGAGGAAACCGACGATCCCCACCTGCAGGTAAGCCTTCGGCGAGTCCTTGCCGAAGTGGTCTGCGATCCAGCCACCGCCAAGCGTGCCCACGAGCCCGGCGAGCACGATCACCACGCCTGCGAGCAGGCCGCCCTGGCTGGCGGTGAGGTCGAAGCGCCGGTGGAGGAGGATCGGCAGCCAGAACGCGTTGGACGCCAGCACGAAGTAGAGGAGCGTCT
>VBIA01000195.1 GCA_005879985.1 Chloroflexota bacterium
CGAGAACCCCAGGTTCGGCATATACAACAACGACGACACCGATTTCAGCGGCGTCCATCTCGAGGAAGCGCTCGACGAGTGGGCCGAGACTCGCGGACGTCTCCTCGACTTCGTCCGCGGCCTGTCGGACGAGGATCGCGCGAGGACCGGGCATCACGAGACGTACGGCGACATCACCGTCGAGCGCTATTTGCAGATCGCGCTGGACCACGACCGCGACCACCTGCGGGGCCTGGAGCGCGTAGCCTCCGAGCTCGCTCGCTAGCACCGCTCGCCAGCCGGCGCACCTCGCCGAGCTTCGCGTCGTCCGGTGACCTGGCGAGGTTCGCCGCGAGGGTCGCGGCGCTGGCCTGGGCTGCAGCCGCCGCCAGCTGCACCGCCGCCACCGCGTCGGAGCGCACGCTTGGCTTGCCGTGGCTCGCCAGCTCTGCGCCCATGTCTGCAACCTCGGCCGCGAAACGCGCGACTTTCAGCGGCAAGCTCACTATCCCGCCGAACGCCGGACGCAAGATCCGCTCTCTCTCGGCGGCATTACGGCCACGCGCGGCCCGCAACGCAGCCATGTAGTCGAGGTACGCGTGGGCGTCGCTTTCTATACAGGCCGCCGCCACCATGCGCACATTTGCGGCTCGCTTGCGGATGGCCGCCGCCCCGATCATCTGGGGCGTGGACAGGCGGGCAACCTTTTCGACCAGGCCCGCGGCCATTGCCACCGCCGCCGCAGCGGCCGACCCGCCGGCCGGGACAGGCTTATCCGAGCCGAGCTCGTCCAGGAAGTCCGTCAGGCTTCGAGCTCTTTCTTTCGCCGTGCGATGAAGTCCTTCAGCGCCTCGTCGACGCCGGGGTCGATACCCGGATCCGCATACTCCGCCAGCAGCTGCTTCCAACGCTCGGCCGCCACCTTGTCCGCGGTCCGGGCGCCGAGGCGATTCCAGCGGTCGTAGTTTTCGGTCGAGGAGACCCACGGACGGTAGAAGCCCGTGCGGTAGTGGCGCAGCGTGTGCTCCGCGCCGAGGAAATGGCCGCCGGGACCGACCTCGCGCAGCGCGTCCATCGCCATCCCCTCTTCGTCGACGGGCAGTCCCTTCTGCAGGATCCACTCGAACATGCGAAGGGCTTCGACGTCGATGACGAACTTCTCGTAGGACGCGAGGAGCGCGCTCTCCAACCAACCGGCCGCGTGCAGCACGAAGTTGACGCGACCAAGCACGGTCGGCCACATGCACATCATCGACTCGTACGCGGCCTGAGCATCAGGCGCCTTCGATGACGTCAACGCACCGCCGCCGCGGAACGGAAGGTTGTAATGACGCGCCATCTGCGCGCTGGCGAGGATGCCCATCGCCGACTCGGGCGTTCCAAAGGCGGGGCTGCCCGACTGCATGTCGGTGTTGGTCAGGAACGACCCGTACACGCTGGGCGTCCCCGGCCGGATCAGCTGCACGAGGGCGATGCCCGCGAGCGCTTCCGCGGTCTGCTGCGCCACGGTGCCCGCGAGGCCCATCGGCGACATCGCCCCGGCCATCAGGAACGGCGTGACGATGACCGGCTGCCTGGCCTCCGAGTACTCGATGAGCGCGCCGAGCATGCGGTCGTCGTAGCGCAGCGGGCTGTTGACGTTGATGAGGCTGAGAATCGCCGGGTTCTTCTCGATGCTCTCTCGTCCGCCGAAAACGATCGATGCCATCTCCACCGTGTCGCGCGCGTTCTCGGTCGAGATGACGCTGCCCATGAACGGCTTGTCCGTCCAGCGGATGTGCGAATACACCATGTCGAGGTGCCGCGACGAGAGCGGGAGGTCCTCAGGCTCGACTGTCGTGCCGCCGGCGCAGTGGATCTGCTCCACCGACTGGGCCAGCTTGTCGAAGTTGTTGAAATCCTCAAAGGTCGCGCCGCGCCGCCCGCGCTCGAGGTCGGTGACGAAAGGCGGGCCATAGACCGGGGCGTTGACCAGGTTGTCGCCGCCGATCGTCACGGTGCGCTGGGGATTGCGAGCCTGAAACTCGAAGGTGGGCGGCGTCTTGGCAGCCATCTCCAGCACCCAGCCTCGGTCGAAGCGCACCCGATCGTCCTCGACCTTCATCCCGGCCCCGCTCAGAAGGTCGCGGGCGCGGGGGTGGAGGAAGTCGATGCCGATCTCCTCCAGGATGGTCATCGCCTGGCCGTGGATCGTCTCCACGTCCTCCGGGGAGAGGATGTCGTAAGGCTGGAGGCGGTTCTTCCACACGGCTGCGTCAAATAGTGCAACAGGAGCGGATTGGAGGCCGGGGGCCGCGGCCTGAGTTTGAGTTGGCGGCCGATCTGGTAAGGTAAGCATCGCCCGTTGGGGTGCTACGGGTCCTCGAAGGACCCTTTCTGAAACTCACTTGAACCTCATTTCACGCCCAATCCGCTTGTGGCCACACCTCAGGCTTCGCCTGCCGTGAGCGCGCCAAATCCTGGCGACGTCCTTCCGCTGTGGAATCCGGAGATTCCGGGCGAGGAGATCCAGGCCGGCCGCCTCGGCATCCGCATCCGTCCAGGCAGCCCGGCCGCCGAGAAGGTCAAGGCGCTGGAGGCCTTCGGCGGCGCCGAGCGCCTGCGCGAGATGCTCGAAGAGCTGAAGCAGATCGACGGCACCTACCAGGTGACCAAGCCCGAGAAGCCCCTCGAGTTCATCGGCCAGGTGTCCACCACCCTGCTCACGGGCAAGCTCGGCCGCACGCCCATGGGCCTGGCGCTCGAGCTCACCGACTGGCAGGACCTGGATGGCGAGTACGAGATGGAGAAGAACCGGCTCCGGCTCCGCTACCAGGAGCTGCAGCTGGTCAAGGAGTGGGACGGCGACCTCGAGGGCTTTACGGCGATCGTGCTGCGCGAGAAG
>VBIA01000196.1 GCA_005879985.1 Chloroflexota bacterium
GCCTCCGGCGATGTCCTCAGCCGCGCCGGCCAGCTGCGTGAGCGGCTTCGTGACCGAGCGGCTGACGATCAGAGCGAGGATCAGCGCCACCAGCAGAGCCGCCCCGCCCGCGACCAGCAGTCGCGGCACGAGCTCGCCCGCCGCCGCGGCCGTGACAGAGGATTCCGCTCGCGCGATCACGACGTAGGCGGCGCGCAACGGGTTCCGCGGCGCGCTGATCCCGCCGGCTGCCGCGAGAAACACCTGGCCGCCGAAGTTTGGACGCGCCTCGCCGATACTCGCGTTGGCGACGCGCTTGAACGAGATCGGGCTGATGGTGGTCGTCAACAGCGCGTTGCCCGCGCTGTCGTAGACGACCTGCCTGTTCCCGTTCAGCAGGAGCAGCCTGTCCACGCCCAGGGTCGTGACAAGTGCCCGCGTTGGCGGGGGCGGCCGGGATGCGCACGCACTCGAGGTGTCTGACCGCGATCATGCTGGTGAGGATCTGGCGGTCAAGCTCGTCCTGGGCACCCTGGAGCGCCACGTTGCGCACCAGTACCCACGCCAGGGCGCCGCTCAGCAGAAGGCTCGTCGCGACGATGCCGGCCGCGGCCGCAAGCAGGCGGAATCGAAGGCTCAGCTGCCGCTCCCCGCCAGCTCGAGCCGGTAGCCGACCCCCCACACGGTCTGGATGCTCGGGTCGGTGATCTCAGCCGCCGCGAGCTTCTCGCGCACCTGCTGCACGTGCACGTCGACGGTGCGCGTGTAGCCGGGGAAGTCGTATCCCCACACGAGGTCGAGCAGCTCGCTGCGCTGGAACACACGCCCCGGATGCCTTGCCAGCAGCGCGAGCAGGTCGAACTCTTTCGGGCGGAGCTGCACCTTCGCCTTGCCGTGGCGGATCTCGTGGCGCTCCAGGTCGACCTCGAGCTTGCCCGCGCGGATGAGCTTCGGCTGGTCCGGCTCGATCTTCGCCCGCCGCAGCAGCGCTTTGGCGCGCGCGACGAGCTCCTGCGGGTGAAACGGCTTGGTCAGGTAGTCGTCGGCGCCGACCTCGAGACCCACAACCTTGTCGGTGACCTCGTCCTTGGCAGTCAGCATGATGATCGGCACCTGGCTCAGCTTTCGGATCTCCTTGCAGATGGTGAGGCCGTCGGCGCCGGGCAGCATGATGTCGAGCACGACCAGGTCCGGCTTCACCTGCCCGAAGCGGGTAAGCGCCTGCGCCCCGTCCCCCACTCCCTCCACCTCGTAGCCCTCGCGCGTGAGGTAGAGGCGCGCCAGCTCGACGATGTGCGCTTCATCGTCGACGACCAGGATCTTCGAGGTCACCGCCATACCATCAATAGATCACCGCGCCGTCAGCGCGCTGTCGCGTTTGCGTGATCGAAATGTAAATTCACCGCGCGTTACCTCCCCACCTTGTGGGGAGGTCGGCTCGGGCGCGACGCGCCCCTGCGGGGTGGGGGGACCGACTTGCCTTTATCCGCCCGCAGGACGAGCTTCAGCGGGTTCCCGGTCAACCCAAACCGGTTGCGGACCTTCTTCTCCAGGTATCTCCGGTAGGAGAAGTGCAGGAGCCCGGTGTCATTGACGAAAAGAACAACCGTCGGCGCTTCCGAGCTCGCCTGCGTCGCATAGCTGAACCGAAGACGCCGGCCGTTGTAGCTAGGCGGCGGATGCTCGACGAAGGCCTGCCGGAGGACCTTGTTCAGCTCGTTGGTGGGCATCTTGATGCGCCGCTGTCCGACGACCTCAAGCGCGACCGGCAGGATGCCGCCGATCCCCTCCTTCGTTTTCGCGGACACCGCCACGACAGGCGCGTAGGTCGCGAACTTGAACGCCGGCGCGAGCGCCTTCTGCCAGTGAGCGGCCTTCCGCATGGCGGGTTCGACGAGGTCAATCTTGTTGACGACGATCACGAGCCCCTTCCCCGCCTCCAGCGCGTACCCGGCCACGTGCTGGTCCTGCGCGACCACGCCGCTCGACGCGTCGATGACCAGGAGCACGGTGTCGGCGCGCTCCATCGCGTTGATGCCGCGCAGCAGGCTGTAACGCTCGAGCCGGTCGCGACTCGAAGACTTCTTCCGAATGCCGGCGGTGTCGATAAGGACAACCGGCACGCCGTCGAAGCTCAGCTCGGTGTCGACCGGGTCGCGCGTCGTTCCCGGCGTCGGGCTGACGAGGGCCCTTTCGTCACCGAGCAGGGCGTTGAGCAGCGATGACTTGCCGACGTTCGGACGGCCCATGATCGCGAGCCGGTCGGGCGCGTCCTGGTCGGCCGGCCTGTCCTCCGCCGGGGGCAGCTCGCCGACCACCCGGTCGAGCAGGTCCCCCACGCCGATGCCGTGCTGCGCGGAGACGAGGTTGGGCTCGTCAAAGCCCAGCTCGAGCAGCTCGTGCGCGAGGTGGCGCTCCGAGGGCGAGTCGGCCTTGTTCGCGGCAACGATCACGCGCCGGCCAGAGCGGCGCAGGAGCCGCGCGATGTCCCGGTCGAGCGGCGTAAGGCCCTGCCGCACATCGAGCAGCAGCACGATCACGTGCGCCAGGTCGATCGCGGTCTTCGTCTGAGCTTCGATCGCCGCGCGCGAAGGATCACTGGCGGTCTCGAGGTCCAGCCCTGCGGTGTCGACGACCGTGAACTCGCGCCCGCGCCACTCGGCGACGCCGTAAAGGCGGTCGCGCGTCAGGCCCGACTGCGCGTCGACGATCGCCTTGCGCTGTCCGATGATGCGGTTGAACAGCGTCGATTTGCCGACGTTCGGGCGGCCAATGATGGCCACCATGGGCCTGCTCACATGCGAATTAGACGCGAAAGCGCCACCGATGCCGCCAGGCACAGCACGGCGCCGGCAGTGAACGTCGCGCTCGGACTGACAAAAGTCCACAACACGCCGGCCACTATGCTCGACGCCAGATCCCCCACGCCGTTGATCCCGTTGAGGATCCCGAAAGCCGTCCCGAGCCGCCGCTCTTCCACCAACGAGCTGGTCAGCGAGCTCTCGACCGAGGCCACGACGGGGTTCTGCGCTCCGACCAGAAGCGCCAGCAGCGCCAGCGCGATCCAGCCGTGGCCGAATATCCCGACCACGCAGGCAACCGCGAACGTGGCGTATGCCGCAGCCAGCACCGGCGTCTTGCCGACGCGATCCGCCAGCCAGCCGGCCGGAAATGAAACGGCCGCGCCGACGGCGTTGTGCGCCAGGTAGAACCCGACCGCGGCCGACAGCGCGGCCGCGTGGCTCAGCTCGGGCTGCACCATCTGCGCCGCTCGCAGCGTGAAGAATGCGGTGGCGAAGTTGCCGGTGCCGAACATCGCCACCGGAAGCATCAGTCGCCAGAACCCTTTGGGCAGCGGCACCCGCAATGAAACCGGCTGCGCCCGTTCGTGGCGCGGGTCGCGCGTCAGGACGGCGAACAGCACGACGCAAAGCACGCCCGGGATGAGCGCGACCCAGAACACCGTCCGGAAGCTGCCTCCGGCCGCCAGCAGCACGAACGCGATGGCCGGCCCGATGAGCGCGCCGGCCGTGTCGAGCGCCTCATGGAAGCCGAACGCTTTGCCCAGGTCGCTCCTGTCGACGGAGCCGGCCAGCATCGCGGAGCGAATCGGCTGGCGCAGTCCGCGACCCATCCAGGCGAGCGCGCGCGCGACGATGATCTGGGGCCAGCTCGTGATCGCGACGAGCAGGCCCAGTCCGACGATCGTGGTGGCGTAGCCCCCGACCGCGAGCCGCTTGCGCCACGCGATGCGGTCGCTGTACCAGCCGCTCCAGAGCTTGACCACGGCCGACGATCCGTCGGCGATCCCCTCGACCAGTCCGACCGCGACGGCGACGCCGATGCCGAGAACGTTGCGGTTGAGCCACCGCACGCGCGTCTCACCCGTCTGCGAGCTCAGACGACCTCCAGCGGTTCAGAGCGAAACGGTCCTTTGTCGTTTTCTGCGATGAAGACATTGGCGTCAACCGCCGAGCCACGTACGACAGACACGATCAAGTACACGTAAGTTGCCCAAGACCGATCAGTGTCGAACGGGGATGGCCTGGCGGGATGATCCGGATGGCTGTGGTAGTAACCCACGACATCCAGGCCGCGGGAATAAATTTTCTTCCTTGCTCGCATGTCCTCATATGAATCAATGGTGTACCTGTCGTGAGGCCGGTCCTCGTCGATGTTCCGCAGCTTGTGTATCTCCG
>VBIA01000197.1 GCA_005879985.1 Chloroflexota bacterium
GAGCAGTCGAGTTGGAAACGGGAAGAACGCGACCAGCATCAGGAAGATCACGTTGAGCATCAGGAACAGCCGGTTGACCTGCTTGCACTGGTCGATGACCGTGTGGTGGTTGGCCCAGACGACGCCGATCGTGAGGAACGCGATGGCGTACGCGACGTAGCTCGGCCAGATGTCGATGAGCTCGCGGTCGAGCGGTTTCACCCCCGTGACGGCGACATTGAGGATCAGCAGCGTCGCGGCTATCGCGAACACTCCGTCGCTGAATGCTTCGAGCCGGCGTGTGGTCACCGCTCGTACGAGCTTGTTACGCGGCCCGGCGCAGCGCGGCCACGGTCCAGAGCACGCCTGACTCGTTGAGGACCGTGCGCAGCCCGTGCTGCTCAGAGGTCGCGAGGATGCTCTTGGGCGGGTGCAGGAAGATCTGGAACTCGCGCCGGGTGGCGCGAAGACTCGTGTTGCCGAGAAGCATCGCGATTCGCGTCCACCACGTGCGCTTGGGAAAGCTCATCACCAGCATCTCGCGCGCGTGGTCGGACCCGGCGCCCGCCAGGCGCGGCATGTCGGGGTAGCAGCAGATGACGCGGTTCATGATCACGATGTCCGCGCCTTCCACCGCGGCACCGGCGGCGGCGAAGTCCATGACGCGGCGCTCGACCCGCTCCTCCAGGCCCGCCTCGCGGAGCAAGGCCGTGGCCTCCTCCTCATAGGTGGGCGTGAGCTCGACGCTGAGTGCGCGCGCTGCGCCTGCCTTCAGCAGCTCGATCTGGATCGCGCCGATGCCACCACCGACCTCCAGCACCGTGCGGCCCTCGACGCCTTGCCTCTTGACGAAGTCGAAGATGCGCCGCGAAGTCGCGTCAAGGCCTTTGCGCCGGTAGCGTTTCGCCTCCGCCCGAGCCGATCTCTCGCTGAAGATCCACCGATATCCCTTCGGCGTGCAGCAGTCGCTCATGACCCGACTATGGCGTAGGGCTCACGGAGGGAATGAACGCCCCGAGAATTGCGACCCCCGCGACCAGGAAGATCCAGGCAACGATCGCCAGCGCCGTCACGCCCAGGTTGGCGTAACCGAGCACGAGCCCGGCGATCGCCATCCCTCCGCCGGCCTCGCCCGACTGCTTGATCTGGCCTCTGGCCACGTGCCCGAAGATGACCGCCAGCGCACCTCCCAGACATGGGCAGAGCAGCCACGCCAGGATGCCGCTTACCAGGGAGACGATTGCCATGCTGTTCGTGCGCGGTGAGCCGTATGCGTACGCGGGTGGGTACGCGCCCTGCATTGGAGCTGGCGCCGTCACCGGCGCCCATTTGCCGCCGTCCCAGTACCACTTGCCGTCCGCTGAAACCTGTGTTCCGGGCGGCAGCGCGCTGCTCACGCCGGGAGCCTATCAGCCCGGGACGCGCTCCAACACGACGACCGGGATCGTGCGCTGCGTGCGCTGCTGGTAGTCGCGAAAGCCCGGCCAGACCTCGCTCAGATGCTCGTACAGGCGGTCGCGCTCGGGCCCGCTCATGATCGGCTGAGCCTTTGCCTTGAACGTCTCGGTGCCGCCGTCCTTGGCGACCTCGATCTCGACGAGAGGATTGGTTTCGAGGTTGTGCAGCCATTGCGGATGCTGCGGCGCGCCGCCCTTCGACGCCACGACGACGTAGCGGTCGCCGTCTTTTCGATAGACGAGGGGCGTCGTGATCTCGTCGCCGCTCTTCGCTCCCTTCGCGGTCAGCAGCAGCAGGTTGTCCCGCCACGGGCCCACGCCGAGGCCCTTCTTGGCGTGGAACTCCTCGATGGTCTTCTTGTTCCAGTCACTCGCGGTCATCGATCTCAGACTACCGCGGTCTGTCGCGCCAGCGCAGGTGTAGGGTCCCTCCCCACCGTGTGGGGAGGCTAGGTGGGGGCGTCGTATCAAGATCTCGCCCGGGGGCCGTCCGCAGTTGACCTTTCGAGGCTAAGCTACCGATCGAATTCCGCCGGCACGCGCCGGGATTTTCTAAGAGGTGGGATAGATGCCGCGAGCAAAGCAGCTGACGATCTCGGTCTCTGACCAGCCGGGCCGCCTGGGTGAGATAGGGGCCGCCCTGGGCGCCAAGAAGGTGAACATCCGCGCCCTGATGGCGACCACCGAAGGGGGCCGTGGCGCCGTGCGCATCGTGGTCGACAAGACCGCGGCCGCCAAGAAGGTCTGCTCATCGATGGGCTGGGAAGCGTCGGAAGAAGAGGTCCTTTCGGTGACCCTTACCGACAACCCCGGCACGCTGGGCAAGGTGTCCAAGAAGCTGGGCGCCGCGGGCGTGAACATCGAGTACGTCTACGCCGGGCCGGGCGGGGGCAAGCGCGCCACCGTCTACATGGGCGTCTCGGACCTCAAGGCCGCGCTGAAAGCCGCCCGCTAAGCGGCCAATTCGACCCGTTTGGCGCCAAACCCGCGGCTGATGCCGGATGCAAGGGACTGTTTGGCGCCAAACGGGGCAATCAGGTGACCGGTCTGGCGTGGCTCGCGCTGGCGGTGACCGCGGTGCTCGCGCTTGCCGAGTGGTTTGCCGTCGCCGCCTCCCGGCGCGGGCTCGAGTACGTGGCCAAGCCCGCGGTGATGGTCGGCCTGATCGCCTTCGCGATCCTTCTCCACCCGGCGGATTCCATCGAGCGCACCTTTTTTGTGGTGGCCCTGACGTTTGGGCTGATCAGCGACATCTTCCTGATGCTGCCGCGGGACATGTTCCTGCTCGGCCTGGTCGCTGCGCTGGTGGAGCACCTCGCGTACATCGCGGGCTTCAACCATCGCCCGCACCAGGCCGCGCTGCTGGCGGTGGCCGCGGTGATCGCGCTTGTGTCTGTGGCGGTGATCCTTCCGCCTGTGATAAGGGCGCTGCGCAAGAACCAGCCCGCACTGGTCTGGCCGGTGGTCGCCTATGTGACGGTGTTCGTGATCATGGTCTCGAGCTCTGGCAGCACGGGCTCGCTCGTCGCCCTGGCCGGGGCGCTGCTGTTCTTCTATTCAGACGGCCTGCTTGCGTGGAACCGTTTCGTCAAGCCGCTCTCGTGGGGACGCATGGGGAACATCGTGCTGTACCACTCAGGCCAGGCGCTGATCGTGCTGTCGCTGCTGAGCTGAGCCTCAGGTCTTCGCCAGCGGCATCAGCAGCGCGAACGACGAGCCGCCCGGGCCCGACCACTGCAGGACGATGTCGCCTCCCATCCTCCGGGCGAGCTCCCGGGAGAGGTAGAGACCCATCCCGGTCCCGGGAACGTGCTCTGAGTCCGGGCGGTCCACGCGCATGAACCGGCTGAACAAGCGGATCTGCTCCGCCAGCGGGATGCCAACCCCCTGGTCGTTGATCGCCACGCGGCCGAACTCCGCGGTCTGGTCGAGCATTACCGTCAACTCAGTCCCGGATGGCGAGTACTTGATGGCGTTCGACAGCAGGTTG
>VBIA01000053.1 GCA_005879985.1 Chloroflexota bacterium
GGGCGAGCTCGAGGGCATCGCGGACCGCACCGACTTCGACCTACGCGTCCATCAGGAGGCTTCGAAGACCGATCTGTCATATCTCGACCCCGAGACCAACGAGCGCTACCTCCCGTGGGTGATCGAGCCGGCGGTGAGCGTGGACCGCATCTTCGTGACGCTGCTGATCGACGCGTACGACGAGGATGTCGTCAACAACGAGCCTCGGGTCGTCCTGCGGCTGCATCCGAACGTCGCGCCTGTGCAGGTGGCGATCGTTCCGCTGTCCAAGAAAGAGGACCTGATCAAGGTCGCACGCGAAGTCCAGTCATCGCTGCAGGGCAGGTTCCGCGTCGAGTACGACCAGACCGGGGGCCACATCGGGCGGCGATACCGCCGTCAGGACGAGATCGGCACGCCGTTCTGTATCA
>VBIA01000054.1 GCA_005879985.1 Chloroflexota bacterium
TGCTGGGCGCTGATCATCGTCACCTTGCCGGGCCGCCGCGCCTTCGCGCGCAGGAATGTCCAGTCCTCGGCGCACATGCTGTGACGCCAGCGCAGCTTGCCCACGACCACCGGGCGCTTGAAGATCAGCTCCTCGCCTTTCTCGTCGCGAAACGGGATGGCCCAGCCGCCCTCCTTGTCGAAACCGTCGAACGACTCGACAAGATGGCCGAAGAACGCGTAACGGCGCTGCTCGCCGTCGGTGACCACGTCGATGCCGGCGTCCTCCTGCATCCGGATGGCCGCCTCGACGTGTTGGTCTTCCTCGCGCTTGAAGCGCGACGCGTCCAGCTCGCCGGCGTCGTGTTGCCTGCGGAGCTCGACCAGCGCCGCCGGGCGGAGAAGGCTGCCGACGACCTCAGCCCGAACCCCGCTGTCGCTCATCCCGTTTAGCGTAGTGGCCATGGACGCCATCGACCGCGCCGTCATGATGTCCCGGCTGCACTACCTCGGCACGGCGGCTCGCACGGCTGAGCCCATGTGGAAGCTCGCAGTGCTTACGTGCATGGATGCGAGGCTCGATGTCCACGCCATGCTGGGCCTCCGTCCGGGTGACGCTCACGTGATTCGGAATGCAGGCGGGCGTGCGACCGCCGACGCCATCCGCGCGCTGGCCATCTCGCAGGCCGTGCTCGGCACGCAAGAGGTGATGGTCATTCATCACACTGAATGCGCGGTCGGGCGATTCAGCCAGCACGAGCTTGCGGAGCGCATCGCTCGGGCGACAGGTCAGGCGTTCAATGAGGACTTCGGCACCTTCACGGATCCGATCCAGGCGGTGAAGGAGGACGTCGGACATCTCCGCCTCTCGCCGCATCTCGCGCACCGAGAGAAGATCCGCGGCTTCATGTACGAGCTCGCCACGAGCAAGCTGAGCGAGGTCTAGTCGAGGGGGGTCCCCACCAGCTCCTCGGGCTCGTCCTCTTCCTCGGCGTCGACAACGTTCGCGTAGCGCACGCGCTGCCCGATTAACAGGGAGGCAAACGTGCACGCGACCGCCGCGGCGAATGCGACCAGCGTCACCAGGTACAGGCCCACGATGGGCGCGTGCCCCCCCGTCGCCTGGGCGGTGGACAGGGTGATCACCACCATCAGGGTGACCATCATCAGAAGCTGGCCGACGGCCAGCAGGCTGAGGCTCATGCCCGTCAGCCGCTGATCGTTGCGGGAGGCCGGGATGTTCCGGCGCAGTCGGTGCCACCCGGACGGCGCGAACGAGCGGCCCGTGACCACCGCCAGCAGTCCGGCGCTCAGGGCCACGAAGTTCAGAACCACGGCGATCAGCACGAACCAGAAGGTGATCGCCACCACCGTGCCCATGTCAGGCATAACGCGCCCCCCGAAGCCTCTGGCTTCAGCTTACGGCTGCCCTCAAAGAAATCCGCCAAGCCTCTTGACATGGCACCGGTGGCCATGATTGAATGACCAACCAAAGTTGGTTGAGCGTTCAACCAGGAATCCATACAAGGAGCAGACGGAACCCAAAATATGGCCAGCGACACCAGGGAAAAGATCCTTCAGGCGGCGTTCGACGTCCTGAGCCGCGAGGGGTACGAGAACACCTCGATCAAGCAGATCGCGGAGGAGGCGGGCGTCGCCCAGGGCCTCGTCCACTACTACTTCAAGTCCAAGCAGCGCCTCGTCATGGAGGTGCTCCAGTTTGTGTGTCAGAAGATCGAGCTCGGCGACCAGGGACAGGCCGGCGCCATGGCCGCGTTCGAGGACACCAAGCAGAAGATCCACCAGGACCGGGGATCCAACGCGCTTTACGTCCAGCTGATCGGTATAGCGCTGCACGACCCCGAGGTGGGCGCCGGCATCCGGGACTTCATCCGCGGCCAGCGCGGCCACGTCGAGGACATCGCGCGCCAGGTCTTTGCCGAGCGCGAGCTCGACCCGACGCCGGCCCGCGGCATCGCCGGCGCGGTGTGGGGCGCCGTCCTCGGAATCATCATCCAGAGCCTGGTCGAGCCCGAATTCAACGCGGACGAGGCCATCGACGCGCTCGCCGCGATGTCGCTGTCGGCCGTCTATCCGGCCGACCAGAGCGCCTAGCGCTCACAACGAGGAGGAAAGGAACGTGTTCGCGGGTTGGGGTCGTCTGGTTTACAGGTACCGATGGGCGATGCTGGTCGGGTCCGGCGTTCTGCTCGCCATCTCCGTCGCCGGCCTCCTCATGGGCGGCACGCTCACGAGCGGCGGCCCGCTCACCAGCAACCTCGAGTCGGCTCGCGCGGCCAGCCTGACGTCGAGCGAGCTGCCGAGCGGCAGCAAGCAGACTTCGACGTTCCTCCTCTTGTTTCGCAGCGACAGCCTGATGGCGAACGATCCTGCGTTCAAGTCCGCGGTCGTGAACGCGCTGGCTCCCATCCAGGGCGACGCGCGCATCAACAAGCTGATCGACCCCTACAACGCCACGGACCCGCGGACCGCGCAGGCCTTCATCTCCAGGGACGGACACGAGGCGCTGGTAAGCGTCGAGCTGAAGTCAAGCGGCACGCAGGCCTGGCACGACTATGACGCGCTGCGCGGTGAGGTCAGGTCATCGAGCCTGAGCGTGACCGGCACGGGCTTCGTGCCCATCAACCAGGCCTTCAACACCACGCTCGAGAGCGACCTTCAGCGCGCGGAGACCGTGACGCTGCCGGTGACGCTGATCCTGCTCGTCGTCATCTTCGCGTCCATCGTGGCCGCGGGCCTTCCGCTCGGCGTCGGCATCCTGACGATCGTCGGCGGCCTGGCCGGCACGTTCTTCCTCAACCGCTTCACCGGCGTGTCGCAGTACGCCCTGAACATCGTCACGCTCATCGGCCTGGGCGTGTCGATCGACTACTCGCTGTTCATCGTCAACCGGTTCCGCGACGAGCTGGCTGCGGGCGCGAGTCGAGAAGATGCGATCGCAACCACCCTCGCTACAGCCGGCCGCGCCATCACCTTCTCGGGCCTGACCGTGGCCGTCGGACTGTCCGCGATGCTCTTCTTCCAGGGCACCTTCCTGGCGTCGATGGGGGCGGCGGGCGCGATCGTCGTCGCGGTCGCCGTGATCTACGGCCTGACGTTCCTGCCCGCGCTGCTCTCGATCATCGGCCCGGCCGTCAACCGGCTGCGCCTGCCGTCGTGGCTGCAGGCCGCCCCGCAGGGGCGCGGTGTGTGGCACCGCCTTGCGAGCTGGGTGATGAAGCGTCCGGTGCTCGTCCTGGTTCCGACCGTCGGCTTCCTGCTGGTCGCGGGCACGCCGTTCCTCAGCCTGCGGCTCGCGAACGGCGACGTGCAGATGCTGCCAACACGCATCGAGGCGCGCCAGGGCTGGGACCAGTTCCTCGCCGACTTCCCGGGCCAGGACCAGACGACGTTCTACATCGTGGTCGACTACCCCGACGGCACGCCGCTCACGAGCCAGCGCATCGCCGACCAGTACGCGCTCGAACAGCGCGTGGCCGGCATCCCTGGCGTGCTGCGCACGAGTTCCATCTACGACCTCGACCCGAACCTGGGCCTGTCCGACTACGAGCGCATGTACACCGGCGATCCGAGCCTGCTCCCGGCGCAGGTGCGACAGCTGATGAGCGCGACCGTCGGCAAGAACATCGTGCTCATTCAGGCGACCACCAACTCGCCGCAGACATCTGACGCGTCGCGTGCCATCGTCAACGCAATCCGCGCGGACATTGGCGTGGGTGACGGCGGCCAGCTGCTGGTCGGCGGCCAGACGGCCGTGGACCTCGACGTCATCAAGTTCATCACCGACCGCACGCCGATCGCGGTCGGGTTCGTGGTGCTTGTCACCTACATCGTGCTGTTCCTGCTGACCGGCTCGGTCGTGCTACCGCTGAAGGCGGTCGTTCTCAACTTCCTCTCCATCGGCGCCTCGTTCGGCGCGCTCGTCTGGATCTTCCAGCAGGGCCACCTGTCCAACCTGCTCAACTTCACGCCGCAGTCGATCGACCCAAGCATCCCGGTGATCCTCTTCAGCATCGTGTTCGGACTGTCGATGGACTACGAGGTCCTGCTCGTCAGCCGGATCCACGAGGAGTACGTGCGCACCGGCGACAACACGGCCGCGGTCGCGTCGGGCCTCGAGCGCAGCGGCCGGCTCATCACCGGCGCGGCGGCGATCATGGTCACGGTCTTCCTGGCCTTCGGTCTGGCCGAGGTAGTGATCATCAAGGCCATCGGCATCGGGCTCGCGATCGCCGTGGCGATCGACGCCACACTCGTGCGCGCGCTGGTCGTGCCCGCCGTGATGCGCTTGCTCGGCGACTACAACTGGTGGGCGCCGCGCCCGCTGCGGTGGCTGCACGAGCGCGCAGGTCTCAGCGATCTCGGCGTGGAAGAGCAGCCGCAGCTCGAACCGGCGGAGGCCGTCGCCTAGAGCGTTTCGGCGGGTGGCACACTATGTGCCAAATGCCGGCTGCACGGCACAAGTGGGTCTATCTGTTCCGAGAGGGTTCGGCGCAGATGCGCGACCTGCTCGGCGGAAAGGGAGCGGGCGCAGCTGAGATGACCCGGGCTGGCATGCCCGTCCCGCCAGGTTTCACAATCACGACCGAGGCGTGCCGCGCGTATTACGCGGCCAAAGGCCACTTCCCGCCGGGCATGTGGGAGCAGGCCACGACCGCGCTGAAAAAGGTGGAGGCGCAGTCGGGCAAGAAGTTCGGCGATCCGCGCAACCCGCTGCTGGTCAGCGTGCGCTCGGGTGCCAAATTCTCGATGCCCGGCATGATGGACACAGTCCTCAATCTCGGCCTCAACGACGACACCACGCGTGGCCTGGCCGAGCTCGCCGGCGACGAGCGGTTCGCGCTCGACGCCCGTCGCCGCTTCATCCAGATGTTCGGCAAGACGGTGAAGGACATCGACGGCCGGAAGTTCGAATCGGCCCTGAGCGCGGCCAAGAAGCGTGCGGGCGTCAAGACCGACCCCGAGCTCAAGCCCGCGGACCTGCGCCGGCTGGCGCGCCGGTTCCTCGACATATATAAGGACGCGACGGGGCACGAGTTCCCATCGGACCCGGTCGAGCAGCTCCGCGAGGCGATCGAGGCTGTCTTCCGTTCGTGGAACACGCAGCGCGCGGTCACATATCGGCGAATGGAGCGAATCCCCGACGACCTCGGCACTGCCGTGAACGTGCAGATGATGGTTTTCGGCAACATGGGACCGACGTCGGGCACCGGCGTCGCGTTCACACGCAATCCCATCACCGGACGTAAGGAGCTGTACGGCGACTACCTCGCGAACGCGCAGGGCGAGGACGTCGTCGCCGGCGTGCGCGACACCGAGCCGATCAGGGCGTTGAAGCGCAGGCTGCCGAAGGTGTACACGCAGTTCGAGCGCTACGCCCGGCGCCTCGAAAAGCACTACCGCGACGTGCAGGACCTCGAGTTCACCGTCGAGCGGGGCAAGCTCTACATGCTGCAGACGCGTGCTGCGAAGCGGACAGGTGAGGCTGCCGTCAACATCGCCGTCGCCATGGTCGCCGAGCGCCTCATCAGCAAGAAGGATGCCGTCGCGCGCATCGAACCGCGCCAGCTCGAGCAGCTGCTGTTTCCAAGAGTCGCGCCCGGCGCGAAGGCGGAGCCGCTCGCGAAGGGCGTGCCGGCCTCACCCGGCGCCGCCAGCGGCGAGGCGGTCTTCGACGCCGACACCGCCGCCGACTGGGGCCAGAAGGGCAAGGACGTGATCCTGGTTCGCGTCGAGACCAACCCCAACGACGTGCACGGAATGGTCCAGGCGCGGGGCATCCTGACGCAGACGGGCGGCACGGCCAGCCACGCGGCGCTGGTCGCGCGCGGCATGGGCCGGCCCTGCATCGTCGGGGCGAGCTCCGTCCAGGTGGACGAACAGCACCGCACCTTCTCCGCAAACGGCACCACTGTCAAGGAGGGCGAGGAGATCACCATCGACGGAACCACCGGCGACGTCTACGTCGGGCGCGTGCCGACGATCGAGGCCCGCTCGCTCAACCGGCATCCCGCCGCGAGCAAGATCCTGCGCTGGGCGGACGGCATTCGCCGCCTGGAGGTGTGGGCCAACGCCGACTACCCGCGCGATGCGCGCAAGGCGCTCGAGAACGGTGCGCAGGGCGTCGGGCTGTGCCGCACGGAGCACATGTTCATGGAGTCCGACCGGCTTCCGATCGTGAGGGCCATGATCATGGCCGGCACCACGCCCGAACGCGAGAAGCAGCTGGCCCGCCTGCTGCCGATCCAGCGCGGGGACTTCCGAGGCATCCTCAAGGTGATGGCCGGCAAGCCGGTCGTGATCCGGCTCATCGACCCGCCGCTGCACGAGTTCCTGCCCAACCTCGAAGAGCTCGTCGCCCAGACCGCGGTCCTACGCGCGACTCACAAGCAGCCTGCCAAGCTGCACAAGCTCGACCGCATGCTCGCGCGTGTGCTCGACCTGCACGAGGCGAACCCGATGCTCGGGCTCCGCGGGGTGCGTCTGTCGGTTCTTTTTCCCGAGATACCGCGCATGCAGGTGCGCGCGATCATGGAGGCGGCCTGCGAGCTGCGCAAGCGCGGGATCGATGCGCGCCCGGAGGTCATGATCCCGCTCGTCGGCACGCTGGCCGAGCTGCAGGAAGTTCACGCGCTTCTCAAGCCTGTGGCCGAAGACGTGCAGAAGGAGAAGGGAGTCGACGTGCCGTACAAGTTCGGCACGATGATCGAGATCCCGCGGGCCGCGCTCACCGCCGGCGAGATCGCGTCCGAGGCCGAGTTCTTCTCCTTCGGCACCAACGACCTGACGCAGACGACGTTCGGCTTCTCGCGCGACGACGCCGAGCGGCATTTCATAGTCCGCTACCTGGAACAGAAGATCCTGCCGCGCAATCCTTTCGAGACCATCGACGAGAACGGGGTCGGCAGGCTGATGGAGCTGGCGGTGAGGGAGGGGCGCAAGACGCGGCCGAAGCTGGAGGTCGGGATCTGCGGCGAGCACGGCGGCGACCCGGACTCGATCCACCTCTGCCACCGGCTGAACCTGAACTACGTTTCGTGCAGCCCGTTCCGTGTGCCAGTTGCAAGGCTGGCCGCGGCGCAGGCGGCGATCGGAGAGACCACTTCAACCAGGTAGTCCCGCAAGCGCTGCTTGCGCCGGCTCTGGATTGGGCGAGGCGCGCGCTCGGGGTGAACGAGGTTCGCAACGTGCGACCGATCGCCGGCGGCATGACAGGCGCTGTGGTCGCGCTGGATGCGACGGCGCACGACGCCCGTCGATTTGTTTTGAAGCTCTACCGGCCGGATCCTTCGGAGCCCGATTCCGCCGGCCGCGAGGCCCGCATTCTTGAGCTGCTCGCGCCGACCGACCTCCCGGTGCCGCGCGTGGTCGCCATGGATCGTGAAGGCACCGACGCGGTGTGGCCCGCGCTGCTGATGACGCGCATGCCGGGCCGCCGGCGCTTCAGGCCGCGTGAGGTCGGTCCGTGGCTGGAAGGGATGGCGCGGCTGGCCGCGCGCATTCATTCCGCGCCGGTGGCGCTCGACGCGCTGCCGGCCCACAGTCTTTGGGGCGCCGATGACCTGCTGCCGCTGCCAGAGTGGTGGACGAAGCCCGATGTCTGGAAGGCGGCGGTGGAAGTCTTCCGCGGCCCGGCTCCCGACGAACCGGTGACGTTCATCCATCGCGACTTTCATCCCGGCAACCTTTTGTGGAAGGGGCGCCGCCCGTCGGCCATCGTTGACTGGCCGTACGCATGTCGCGGACCGGTGGCGGTTGACGTGGCCCACTGCCGGCTCAACCTGTGGCTCGACCTCGGCCGCGATGTCGCGGATACGTGGCTGGACGTGGTGGGCGGCGCGCACCATCCCTACTGGGACATCGCCGACGCATTGAGCTGGGTCCCGGATTCGCGAACCGACGGATTGACTAGAAGACGTCGGTACGAGGCTTTCGTCGAGGCGGCGGTGGCGAAGCTCAGCTAGCTGCTCAACTGACGCGGCGGCCGATTCCCGGGTAGGCGATCACGAATCCGTCGGAGTCGAAGACCAGCTCGGCGGCGAAGTCGCGCGACCCCGACTCGTATCGGACGACCGAGCGGTCGCCCTCGCGCCTGATGAACGTGTATCGCTGTGGGCTCACATGCACGGCCAGGTCCGGCACCGAGACCCACACCATCACGAAGTCGATCGGTCCGCCGCCCGACAGCAGGCCGTGGCGCAGCACCGGCATGGTGTTCGTCAGCGGGGAGAGGGCAAGGTCGCAGTCGAGCGCACTCTTGAAGGCGGACATGTCGCCGCCCGGCGCCGGCATGTCGACGGTGCCGCGCGCACGCGTACGCGCGGTCCAGCGCCCTGTCCAGAGCCGGCGCAGGTCAAGTCTCCGGCTCCAACCCTCTCCGCGCGCGTCGACCAGAAGCCCGGACGTGACGAATCGCGTGCGGGTCTCGAGCTTGTAGTCGAGGCGGTAGGGGACCGGGGAGACGCCTATGGCAGTGCCCACGGCGGTGAGCCTGCCGCGCGAGATCATCACGTAGGCAAACTCGGCGCCCTGCTGATCGTCCTTAACCCATGCGATGGAGCGCTTTGCCATCGCGTCCCACAATAGTGCCGATGCCCTCATCCGCTAACTCCGACGACGCATTCGCCGAGGTCAAGGCCAAGGTCGACCTGGTCAAAGTCGTCCAGGAGCACGTGCGGCTGACCAAGCGCAACCGAGAGCTGTGGGGGCTGTGCCCGTTCCACCAGGAGGACAGCCCGAGCTTCAAGGTCAACCCGCAGATGCAGTCCTGGTACTGCTTCGGCTGCCAGCGCCACGGCGACGTCTTCACCTTCGTCGAGCTCATCGAGAAGACCGACAAGCGCGGCGCGCTGCAGACGCTTGCGGAGCGCGCGGGCGTCGAACTGCGCCAACTCTCGCCGGAGCAGAGGGAGCGGTCCGATTCACGCAAGCGTCTGCTCGCGATGCTCAAGCTGGCGGCGCAGTACTACGAGTACGTGCTGTGGTCCAGCCCCGCCGGCGAGCCTGGGCGGAGGCTGCTGGTGCAGAGGCAGGTCGGCGAGGAGACGGCGCGGCGATTCCAGCTCGGCTACGCGCCGGCCGGCCGGGGATTCGCCGAATACCTTCGTGCGAAGAAGCGCTCGCTTGCCGATGCGCAGGCCGCCGGCCTCATGCGTCGCGACGGCAGCGACTTCTTCGCCGAGCGGCTCGTGATACCGATTCGTGACGAGCGCGGCCAGCCGCTCGCATTCACGGCTCGGACCGTCAGGCAGGATGAGCAGCGCAAGTACATCAACTCGCCGGAGACGCCGGCATACGTAAAAGGACGCGTGATCTTCGCGCTCGACCTCGCCAGGGACGAGATCGCGCGGCGCGGGCACGCGGTTCTGATGGAGGGCCAGTTCGACGTAATCACCGCGCACCAGTTCGGCGTTGGTAACTCCGTGGCCAGCTCCGGCACCGCGCTCACCGACGACCAGGTGCGTCTGCTGAAGCGCTTCACCGACGAGCTGCTGCTCGTCTTCGACGCCGACCGGGCGGGCCAGCAGGCGATGCGCAAGGCGGCGGTGCTCGTCGCCCAGCACGGGATGCGCACGCGCGCGGCGACGCTGCCCGACGGCATGGACCCTGACGAGTTTCTGCGGGCGGCAGGCGCGCAGGCGGGCGAGCGCTGGCAGGGGGTGGCCGACTCCGCGCCATCGAGCTTCGAGGCGGGTGTCGCCCAGGACATCGCCGGCTTCAACCCCAGCAACGCCAACCAGATGGAGATCGTGGCCGGGCGATTGCGGGAGTGGATCGGTCAGTTTCCCGAAGGCCTACGTGATGGTTATGTGGAGGTTGCCGAGCGCCGAACCGGCATCTCGCGCCATCTCCTGCTGAGAGGGCCGGAGCCGAAACGCGAGTTGAAGCAGGCTCCCAACGGTTTGAGCCGGCAGCTTGTGGGGAAGAAAACGACGGTCAGCAGATATCTGCTGCAGTTGCTCGCGGTCAATCCGGCCGCCTTTGAGCGGATACGAACAAAGCTATCGCCCGAAGAGTTGGACGATGAGGATCGCGGAATTTACGTGCGGATGCTGGAAACCTACGATCGAGCCGGGACGTCAGGGCTCGAGAATGAGCTGGGCGGCTACCCGGCGGAGGTTCAGGACCTGATCAGAAGGGCTTGGGCGGCGCCGCCGCCGAACGTGGACGGCCAGGTGGCCGAGGAATTGGTGGCACGCCTGCGCCTGGACCGCATGAAGGGCCGTCACTCTGGAATAATCCGTGAGCTTTCCGAAGCGGAACGTGGGAGGGAAGCGGAAAGGGTGGCGAGGCTCGAGGCAGAAGCCAGGGAGCTCGCGCGCGCCATCAATGACATGGAGAGGAGCAGCTAGTCATCGCACGTGTAGCCAAGGTCGCGACCAAAGCAGGTAACAAGGCGCTGGACAAGCCGGAGCACAAGCTCGAAGACGAGCTGATGGCTGTTGCCGAGCAGCTGATCGTCAAGGGCAAGGAGCAGGGCTACCTCACCCCTGACGACATCCTGCAGGCGTTTCCCGAGATCGACGCCGAGCCCGACCAGATCTTCCGCATCTTCGCCGCGTTCAAAGAGATCGGGATCGAGGTCACCGACGGTGAGAAGGACTTCGAGGAAGTCGAGCAGATCGACGACGAGATGCTGCTCGACATCGAGATGATGGACTCGGTTTCGCTCGACGACCCGGTGCGGATGTACCTGAAGGAGATCGGGCGCGTCTCGCTGCTGACCGCCAATGACGAGGTCGAGCTTGCGCAGGCCATCGAAGCCAAGCCGCTGCACGACGCGCTCAAGGCGCTGAGCGTGGCGGAGGAGGCCGAGGGCCGCCAGCGCGGTCTGGACGAGATGCTGCCCGACATCATCGAGCGGCTTGCGACCGTGAAGCGCAAGGGCCAGCAGGCGCACATCGCGCAGGAGCTTCTTGG
>VBIA01000055.1 GCA_005879985.1 Chloroflexota bacterium
CTGAACCTGAGCCGGCAGGCGGCGATCGAAGAGCTGACGTCGCAGGGCCTGCCGATCGACGAGAAGATCAACCCCGAGGTGATGGCGGCCGCCCTGGCGATGCCTCCCGCTCCGCGAGAGAGCAGCTTCGGTGGACGCGATCGCGGCGGCCGTGATCGCGGCGGGCGCAACGGCGGCCGCAACCGACACTAGCTACCCATGACTGAGCCGATCCGCGTCGCGGTTAGTGGATACCGCGGCCGGGTCGGCTCGGTGCTCGTGCCTGCGCTGCAGAGCGAACCCGGCATCGAGTACGTCGGCGGTATAGGCCACGGCGATGATCTGGCGGCGTTCCTGCACCAGAAAAGGCCGCGCGTGCTGGTCGACTTCACGAGACCCTCGGAAGCCCTGCACATTGCGTTGGCCGCAGTCGCTGCCGGGGCATCGCCAGTTGTCGGCACCACCGGCATCCCCGCAGACGGAATTGACAAGCTGGAGACCGCGTGCAAGGACAAAGGCCTGGGCGGGATCGTCGCGCCGAACTTCGCGGTCGGCGCGGTCCTGATGATGCACCTCGCGGAGATGGCCGCTCCTCACTTCGAGGCCGTAGAGGTCATCGAGATGCACCACGCCGGGAAGCTCGACGCCCCATCGGGCACGGCGCTTTCCACTGCGCGCCGGCTGGCGTCGAAGCGCGGTGAGAAGCCCTTCGCGCATCGCAAGCCCGAGAAGGAGACGCTGGCCGGGACGCGAGGCGGGGAGGAGGGCAACGTCGCGGTGCACAGCGTGCGCTTGCCTGGCTTCGTAGCCGACCAGGAGGTCATCTTCGGCCTCCCCGGCCAGACGCTCACCATCGCACACCGCACCACGAGTCGCGAGGCATATGCGCCTGGAGTGCTGCTGGCGATACGGCGCGTGGTCGAATCGCCGCGCTTCTATCGAGGCCTCGACCAGCTGCTGGGCCTCTGATTCACGCGGATGTATACAAACGCGTCAGTCCAACCCCACAATTTGCCTCGTTTGTATACAAACGGGTGGAACCCGATGGCATCTGGCGAAATGAGCCAGGTCGAACTAAACTGAGGCCGTGCCCACCCCCAAGCGATTAAACGTGGCCGTCGTCGGGGCGACCGGGATGGTCGGCCAGGAGATCCTGAAGGTCCTGGCCGAGCGGAAGTTCCCCGCCGACAAGGTCATCGCGCTCGCATCCGAGCGATCGGCAGGCTTGACCGTGCCCTACAACGGATCGCAGCTGCAGATTCAACCGATATCCGAAGACGCGTTCAACGGCATCGACATCGCTCTCTTCGCTGCGAGCGCCGACATTGCTTTGATGTACGCGCCCATCGCCGCGGAGAAGGGCGCCCTGGTGATCGACCTCAGCTCGGCGTGGCGCATGCGCGACAACGTGCCGCTGGTGGTGGCCGAGGTCAACGCGGAGGACCTGCGCCATCACGAGGGCATCGTTGCCAACCCGAACTGCTGCGCCATCCCGCTGACCGTGGTGCTCAAACCGCTGCATGAGAAAGCGGGCGTCGAGCGCGTGCTCGTGTCGACCTACCAGTCGGCGTCGGGGGCAGGCCGCGCGCTGGTCGACGAACTCGAGGAGCAGACCAAGGCGATCGCCGCCGGGGCCGAGCCAGAGGTCAACGCGTATCCGTACCAGCTCGCATACAACGTGGTGCCCGGGGGCTGGCGGCCGGAGGCGGACGGCTACAACGAGGAGGAGGTGAAGATCGTCAGCGAGACGCGCAAGATCCTGCACCTCCCAGACCTGCGCATCGCGGCCACTTGCGTCCGCGTGCCGGTGCCGGTCGGCCACGGCGAGTCGGTGTTCGTCGAGACTCGCGACCCGATCACCGCTGACGAGTTCCGCACCTTGATGGGCGCGGCGCCTGGCGTGATCGTCGAGGACGATCCCAGCGCGAAGCTCTACCCGACCCCGCGCCACGTCGCGGGCACTGACGAGGTCTACGTCGGCCGCATCCGCAAGGATCCGTCAGTCGATCGTGGCCTCGCGATGTGGCTGGTGTCCGACAACATCCGCAAAGGCGCGGCGCTCAACGCCGTGCAGGTGGCGGAGCAGGCGCTCGAGATGGGAGTTCTGCGGCCCGCGGGTCGCGCCGCGAAGTGACGAAGGAGGCTTAGGACCATGGCCAAAGAGATCGGTCGCCTGCTGACCGCGATGATCACGCCATTCAAGGCCGATGGTTCGATCGACTTCGGCGCCGCGGAGAGGCTCGCCAACCTGCTGGTCGCCGACGGCTCAGATGGCGTGGTCGTCTCCGGCACCACCGGCGAGTCGCCGACGCTGTCGGACGATGAGAAGGTGGAGCTGGTTGGCGTGGTCAAGAAGTCAATTCCCAACCACGACGTGGTCGCGGGCACGGGAAGCAATGACACGCATCACTCCATCAAGCTCTCCGAGCGGGCGATGAAGGCCGGCGCGGACGCGCTGCTCGCGGTCGTGCCCTACTACAACAAGCCGCCGCAGGACGGCATGTACCACCACTTCAAGGCGATCGCCGAGGTGGGGCCGACGATCATGTACAACATCCAGGGCCGGACCGCGATCAACATGACGGCGGCGACCACGCTCCGCTGCGCCGCGCTGCCCGGGATCATTGGCGTCAAGGAGGCGAGCGGCGATCTCGACCAGATGGGCCTGGTGTGCGCGGGCAAGCCGAAGGGCTTTCACGTATGGAGCGGCGACGACAGCTTCACGCTTCCGTTGATGGCGGTCGGCGGCTACGGGGTGATCTGCGTCACCTCGCACCTTGCAGGCAAATCGATGAAGCGCCTGATCGACGCGCACCTCGCCGGCGACAACGAGACCGCACGGCGCATCCACCTGGGTCTGCTGCCGGTCATCAAAGCGCTCATGACCACCGCCGCCAACCCGGTGCCGGTGAAGTCGGCGATGCAGGCGATGGGCTTCCCGGCCGGACCCTTCCGGCTGCCGCTGGTGCCGCTCACGGACGAGCAACTGCAGTCGGTCATGAAGGTCATCCGCGAGGCCGGCGACCTCATCACGTTCAAGTCCGGAGTCAAAGTCGCTTAACGCCGTCGCCGAGCTGGCGGTCCTCCATGCCGAGGTGCGGGGCTGCACCAAGTGCAGCCTGCACGCCACGCGCACGCAGGCGGTGCCAGGCGTCGGTCCGTGCCCGGCCGACGTGATGATCGTTGGCGAGGCGCCTGGCTTCAATGAGGACCGGCAGGGCGAGCCGTTTGTCGGGCCCGCCGGCAAGCTTCTCGACACACTGCTGGGCCGCATCGGGCTGAGCCGCGCCGACGTCTACATCACCAACGTCCTGAAATGCCGCCCGCCGCAGAACCGTGACCCGATGCCCAACGAGGCCGAAGCCTGCGAGCCCTACCTCCAGCGACAGCTCCAGCTCATAAAGCCGAAGGTGGTTCTCGTGCTCGGCCGGCACGCGCTCGAGCGCCTGCTGCCCGGGCAGGGATCGATCTCGCGCATCCACGGCAGCCTCGTGCTGCGCGGTGACATCGCGTACGTGCCGCTCTACCACCCGGCCGCGGCGCTGCACAACGGATCGCTCGTCGCGGACCTCGAGCACGACTTCGACAGCGTGCGCAGGTACCTCGACCGATTCCTCGCCCCGCCTCCACCACCCGAGCCCGAACCAGAGAGGCAGGAAGCCGAGCAGCTGCGCTTGCTGTGACGCAAGGGCGACTCCGCTACCTGCCGCTCGGCGGCCTCGGCGAGGTCGGGATCAACATGTGGGCCCTCGAGTGGGAGGACAAAGTCCTCGTGGTGGACTCGGGCCTGATGTTCCCGCAGGACGACATGCTCGGCATCGACCTCGTGCTGCCCGACATCTCGTACCTGCTGGAAAAGGGTCGAGACGTCGTCGGGATCTTCCTCACGCACGGCCATGAGGACCACATCGGCGGCCTGCCGTACGCGTTGAAGAAGCTCAACGTGCCCGTTTACGGGACCCGGCTCACACTCGGCCTGCTCAAGCCAAAGCTGCGTGAGCACCACATCCTGCGCGAGTCCGACCTCCGCGAGGTCCGCATCGGCGACGCCGTTCAGCTCGGCCCGTTTCGCGTGGAGGCGGTGTCTGTGTGCCATTCGATCCCTGACGCGGTCGGACTGTCGATCGAGACGCCGGTCGGTCGGGTCGTCTACACGAGTGACTTCAAGCTCGACCCCGCGCCGCCGGACGGTCTTCCGACCGACATGGCCCGGTTCAAGAGCCTCGGCGACGAGGGGGTCCTGCTTTTGCTCAGCGACTCCACCAACTCCGAGCGCGAGGGCCACTCCGGCTCGGAGCGCGACCTGCACGCGCCGTTCGAGCGCATCTTCGGCTCGGCGCCGGGCCGAATCGTGGTCGCTAACTTCGCCTCCAACATCCACCGCATCCAACACCTGGTGCGCATGGCGATCCAGTTCGAACGCCGCGTCGCCGTGGTCGGGCGCAGCCTGCAGCAGAACTTCAAGACGTCGCGCGAGCTCGGGTTCCTCAAAGTTCCCGAAGGACTGACCGTGCCGCTGGAGGAGGCCGATCGCATTCCGCCGTCGAAGCTGCTGCTGCTCACCGCCGGCAGCCAGGGCGAGCCCATGTCGGCCCTGACGCGTTTTGCGGCGCAACGCCACCCGCTCGTGAACGTGCGCAAAGGCGACTGGGTCGTGATCTCGGCACGGCCCATCCCGGGCAATGAGCGGATGGTCCACCAGACCGTCAACAACCTGTACCGGCACGGCGCGCGAGTTTTCTACTCCGAGGTCGGCAACGTTCACGTCACAGGGCACGCGCAGCGCGAGGAGCTGCGCGAGATGCTCGACGCGACTCGGCCGCGCTACTTCATCCCCGTGCACGGCGAGTACCGGCAGCTGCTGCAGCATGCGGAGCTTGCAAGGGAGGCCGGCGTGCCCGACGACCGCGTCGTCGTGGTGGAGGACGGCGAGGCCGTCGAGCTCGACGCGAAGTCGATCAAGCGAGGCGAAAAGATAAGCACGGGCCTTGTGTTCGTCGACGGCCTGGGGGTGGGGGATGTGGAGCAGGTGGTGCTGCGCGACCGCCGCCACCTCGCCGAGGACGGGATCCTCGTGGTCACGCTGGCGCTCGATCGCGATACCGGATCGCTGCGCGCCGGGCCCGATCTTCTGTCGCGCGGCGTCATCGAGCCCGAGCTCTCCTCCAACCTGATGGCCGACGCTCGCAAAGCGGCAGTGGATGTCATCAAGCGCCTGGCCGATTCGCGCGACCTCAACATCCTCCAGGAGGCGATCCACGACGCGGTTTCCAAGACCGTGTGGAGGCAGACGCGCCGCCGCCCAATGGTCATTCCGGTCGTCACCGAGATCTGAAATCCCATGAAGCTCCCGCCGCTCGCGCTGGTCGCCCCGAGCCTGTGTCCGCGCTGCGACCAGCCGGCGATGGTCCTGGACCGGCTGGACGATCAGCGCTGCGCGCACTGCGGCCTGCAGCTGCATCGGTGCGGCAGCTGCCACGGCGTGGCAGGACCGTTCGACCGCTACTGCGGCTTCTGCGGCCACGAGCTGGTGCGCGGCGAGGAGCGGGCCCCGTACTGGCGGCTGTGGATGCTGGCCGGCCTGATACCCCTGGTGGCCGGCCTGGTCTATGGCGTCGTCTGGGCCGCTTCTCACCCCGTCAAGTAGCGAGATCCAGCGCCCCCTCCCGGCCTCCCCACTGCGGTGGGGAGGGGAGCTCAACTAATCCTTAGCCCCCGGCGATTGCGCCCAGGATCAGGTACGGCTCCTTTCCCGCGGCCACCTCGCCCGGCAGAGGCGCGTCGATCGGATCGTCCGAGTGATCCTCCTCGCACGCGAAGAACCGCAGCATCGGCCGCCGGCGCTTGGTGCCCGGATCCCTGATGGTTCCGAGCAGCGCCGGGTAGCGCGCCTCCAGGGCGTCAAGCACCGACCGCTGCGTCGCCTGGCCGGACACGTCCAGCTCGACGGTCCGGCCCGTGCCCGCGAGCGACTGCAGGTTGCGAGGCAGCACGACCTGGATCACTTCAGCGTCTGCACCTCGACCGAGAGCACGCCCGGCAGGTCCCGCACCACCGCGTTCCAGCTGTTGCCGTCGTCCGCGGACGCGTACACCTGGCCACCGCTCGTGCCGAAGTAGATGCCGCACGGGTCGAGCCCATCGACCGCCATCGCGTCCCGAAGAACGTTGACGTAGCAATCCTCTTGCGGCAATCCCTTCGTGAGGGCCTCCCAATCGTCGCCGCCTGTCTTGCTGCGATACACGCGGAGCTTGCCGTCGGGCACGAAGTGGAGCGAATCGCTAGTGATCGGGAGCACGTAGACGGTCTCTGGATCATTTGCATTGACGTCGATGACGAAACCAAAGTCGGTCGGCAGGTTGCCGCTCACCTCGCGCCAGTTCTCACCGCCGTCGTCGGTGCGCATCACGTCCCAGTGCTTCTGCATGTAGAGGGTCTCGGGCTTCGATGGATGCATGGCCAGGCGGTGCACGCAGTGCCCGACCTCGGCGTCCGGGTCCGGGATGTGGTTGGAGCGCAGGCCATGGTTGATGGCCCGCCAGGTTTTGCCGGCGTCGTCAGTTCGGAAAGCGCCGGCCGACGAGATGGCTATGAAGATGCGGTCGTGGTCGGTCGGGTCGATGATGATCGTGTGCAGGCAGAGGCCGCCCGCACCGGGGGCCCATTCGGCCGCAGTCTTGTGAGTCCGAATACCAGGAAGCTCGGCCCAGCTCGTGCCGCCGTCCTTCGACTGGAACAGCGCAGCGTCCTCGGCTCCCGCATATACCGAGTCGGCGTCGTGGAGCGAAGGCTCGAGGTGCCACACCCGCTTGAACTCATATGGGTGAGGCGAGCCGTCATACCACTTGTGGGGCCCAACCTCGCCCTCGTAGAGGAACTGATTGCCCACGGTCTCCCAGGTTTTGCCAGCATCGCTTGATCGCTGCATCACCTGGCCGAACCAACCGCTCGACTGCGATGCGTAGAGGCGGTCAGGATCGACAGGCGAGCCTTTGAGGTGATAGATCTCCCAGCCTGGGAACAGCGGGCCCTGCACGTCCCAGCTCTTCCGGGTCCCGTCCGAGTTGAGGATGAACGCACCCTTCCGGGTGCCGACCAGCATTCGCACCTTGCTCACAAGCAACTACCTCCAAATCAAACCGCCGTCGGCCAACACGATAGATGACTGGGGCAGCAGGCAAAACTCATCGGTTCAGACGTTTTCCGCATTCCACGCAGTAGCTGTGGCGGCCCAGATTGTGATGCCCGCAGTAAGTGCAGACGAGCCGGCGGGGAGGATCAGCCTGCAGCCACCGTTCATGCTCGCGGCGGTACCAGATTCCGTCCTCCGGTCCCAGCATCCAGCGATGTCCCTCGCTGTCGAGCACGGCGAGATCGCGCACCGCGAGCCTGAATGCTCGCGGCTGCAGATTGCCCGCGCGCCTGTCCGCGACCAGCGTTCGATATCTCGCCTCGGCCTCGGCGAATGGATCGACCGCCACCGGGACAGTATCGCCCGCGACGGGATGTCGAGGTCGGCGCGGAGGTGGGGTGTAGAATCGATCGGAACCGGGCGCCGGTAACGCAGCATGCCTCGCACCACCGCACGCAGCTCACGTCCTTCCTCACACGGCGCGCGGCGCTCGTCCTCCGCGCGGAGTCGCTCGACGCGTTCGCATCGCCGGATGCAACCTCGGCTCACGCAGCGCCAGGTGAGAGAGATCGGCGGAGTCCTGCTTCTGCTGGTCGGACTTCTCGGTTTGCTTGCGGTCGCGAGCAACCAGGGCTCGATCCTCGCCGGCATCCGGGAATGGCTGCTGGGGAGCTTTGGGCGCGCGTGGTTCGTACCCGTCGTCGCGTCGCTCGGCACCGGCGCGTACCTGCTGTGGCCGAAGGCTCCGCGACCGCGGCCGCTCGACGTGGTCAGCGGTCTGGTAGCGGTGTTCTCGCTGATCGGGCTGTTCGGCATGGCGGGAGCGCAGGGCGGTGGTCTGGGCGCGGGCATCGACCAGGCGCTCACCGAGGTGGTCGGCAAGTGGGGCGCCTGGGGGCTGCTCGTCGCGGGGCTTTTGATCGGGCTCATCGTCACGATCCACTTCAGCCCGGGCGCGGTCATCCAGTCGTTGCTCGATGCCGCGAAGGCCGCCCTCGCCGAGCGCGAACGCCTCGAGCGCCTCGTGCAGCGGACAGAACAGCCGAAGTCCGTCCCGCTGAAGGCAGCCAGCGCCGCCGCCGCGGCGGTGGGCCCTGCCTATCCGCCCGTTCCGACGGCGCCGCATCCGTGGGAGATCGACAGCGACCCCGAGCCGCATCCCAAACGCGATCCGGTGCGCGAAGTGCGCGAGGCAAAGAAGGAGCCTGAGGAGTCCGAGCAGAAACCGGTGCTGCGAGTCGTGGCAGAGCCCGAGGACGACCTGCCCGAGATCGAATGGAAGCTGCCGTCGATCGCCCTGCTCGACACCGTCACGGCGCGCCGCGAGCGCATGAAAGACGAGATCAAGCGCAACGCGGTGATCATCGAGCACACGCTGGAGACGTTCGGCGTCCCGGCGAAGGTCGTGGGGGTGAACACGGGCCCGGCGGTCACTCAGTTCGAGGTGCAGCCGGGCGCGGGCGTGCAGGTGAAGAAGATCACCGCCCTTCAGAACGACCTGTCGCTCGCCCTGGCCGCCGCGCCGCTGCGAATCGAGGCCCCGATTCCCGGCAAGTCGGCGGTCGGCATCGAGGTTCCGAACAAGGCAGCAAGCCTCGTGACCATTCGCGAGGTTCTGGAAACAGCCGCGTTTCGCGAGGGCACGCACTCGCTCGCGCTCGCGCTGGGCAACGACGTGTCCGGCGCCTCGATCGTCGGCGACCTCACGCGCATGCCGCACCTTCTCATCGCGGGCGCGACCGGGCAGGGCAAGAGCGTGTGCATCAACGCGCTCATAACGAGCCTGTTGTTCCAGACCACGCCCGATCACATGCGACTGCTGCTCATCGACCCCAAGCGCGTCGAGATGACAGGCTTCAACGGCCTGCCTCACCTGGCGCTGCCGGTGCTAGTGGAGTCACACCAGGCCGCGGCCGCGCTGCGATGGGCCGTGGCCGAGATGGACCGTCGCTACAAGCTGTTCTCCTCAGAAGGCGTCCGCAACATCGCCGCCTACAACGAGAAGGCGACGCTGAAGTCCGCAAAACAGCTGCCGTACGTCGTCATCGTCATCGACGAGCTCGCGGACCTGATGATGGTCGCGGCCGGCGAGATCGAAGAGCTCATCTGCCGCATCGCGCAGCTGGCCCGTGCCGTCGGCATCCACCTCGTCATCGCGACGCAGCGCCCGTCGACGGACATCATCACCGGCCTCATCAAGGCCAACATCCCCTCGCGTATCGCGTTCGCGGTCGGGTCGCAGGTCGACAGCCGCGTCATCCTCGACGCCGGCGGCGCTGAGAAGCTGCTCGGCCGCGGCGACATGCTCTATCAGCCGGTGGATGCGGGCAAGCCGACGCGCATCCAGGGCGCGTTCGTGAGCGACGCCGAGGTCGAATCGGTCGTGAGCTTCTGGAAATCGCAGGGTGCGCCGCGGTACATGGAGGAGATCCTCGAGGAGGGCGCCGGTTCGGAGTGGGAGGGAGCAGGCGAGCGCTCCGAGCGCAAGCTCGACCCATTGTTCGCGCGCGCGGCTCGCGCGGTCGCCGCCGAAGGCGCCGCATCGGTGTCGCTGGTGCAGCGGAAGTTCAACGTCGGCTACTCGCGCGCGGGCCGCATCGTCGACCAGCTCGCCGAGCATCGCGTGATCGGCGGATACCAGGGTTCGAAATCCCGCGAGGTGATGATGAACCTGCCTGATGTCGATGACCTGCTGGAGCGACTCGGTCTCGAATAGGGGCCCCCACGAAATCTCGCCGAAGGACCCGCAACGCGGCCCGATTTCGTGGGGATTAAAGCGTTTAGGCTGAGCTCGGTGAACCTGCCGAACGCGCTCACCATCAGCCGGCTCGTCGCGATCCCGCCACTGATGTACCTGCTGCTCGCGCGGTTCGACTATCACGACCAGGTCGCGGCGGCGGCCTTCGTCGTGTTCTCGCTCACCGACACCATGGACGGGCAGATCGCGCGCCGTCAGAGGACTGTCAGCGATCTCGGCAAATTCCTCGACCCGCTGGCGGACAAGCTGTTCGTGCTCTCGGTCCTGATCGTGCTCGTCCAGGAGGGACTGGTCGCGGCGTGGGTGGTGGTCGTGATCTTCTCGCGCGAGCTGCTCATCACCTTGCTGCGCACGGCTGCCGCGGGTAGAGGCGGCGTGATCGCGGCCGCCCCCCTGGGCAAGACGAAGACAGTGACACAGGTCGTCGCAGTGACCTTGCTTATCCTGCAGCGGCCGTATCCCTGGCTCGGGCTGCCGGCGACGCTCGCGGTCGCGTTTGCAGTGCTGTTCACGATCTCCAGCGGTCTCGACTACATGTGGCGGTGGCGCCATGTCCTCGTGCCGGGCGGCGCGCAGCGCGCCGAATCATCGGTCGAGCCCGCGGCGCGCGAGCTCGGTGGCGTCCTCAGCGAGAGCAGCCTCACGCTCGCGCTGGGGGAGTCGTGCACTGGAGGGCTGCTGGCGGCCCTCGTCACCGACGTTCCGGGCAGCTCCGCCTACTTCATCGGGGGAGTGGTGGCCTATTCGAACGCGGCGAAGGAGAAGCTGCTGGGGGTGGCAGGCAAGCTCATTGCAGACCATGGTGCGGTGAGCGCGGAGGTCGCCGAGGCGATGGCCAATGGCGCTCGGGCCCGTTTCGGGACGGCGCTGGCCGCGGGCGTCACTGGCATCGCGGGGCCCGACGCTGACGGCACCGAGAAGCCTGTAGGCCTGACCTACATTGCGGTGGCTACGCCCTCACGGACGTCGAGCCAGCAGTTCACGTTCCGCGGCGATCGCTGGGCCAATCGCCGCGCGGCGGCGGTGGAGGCGCTGAAGATGCTGGCCGAATCAGCTCGTTCCATCGCTGCGAGCAAGAGCCCGGTAAAGAGTGCTTGACACTCCGAACAACTGTTCGATACCATGTGCGGACGGCCAGGTCCTGTAAAGAAGAGATTGCGTTCTGCACCTCGACATAGAACACTCGCCGCAACGACGTAGGAGGCATCTGGATTGGAAAAGGAAAAGGCACTCGACACCGCGATCGCGCAGATCACGAAGAGCTACGGCAAGGGCTCGATCATGAAGCTCGGCGAGCAGGCGGCACAGCGAGAGATCACGGTCATCCCGACCGGCGCCCTGCTGCTCGACCTGGCGCTGGGAGTGGGGGGCATTCCGCGCGGTCGCGTCACCGAGCTGTATGGACCGGAGTCGGCAGGCAAGACGACGCTCGCGCTGCACGTCATCGCCGAGGCTCAGAAGCAGGGCGGCGTGGCGGCTTTCATCGACGCAGAGCACGCGCTCGACCCGATCTACGCGTCCCGCATTGGGGTGAAGATCGACGACCTCCTCATCAGCCAGCCCGACACAGGCGAGCAGGCGCTCGAGATCGTCGAGGTGCTGGTGCGTTCGAACGCCGTCGATGTGATCGTCATCGACTCTGTGGCGGCTCTTGTGCCGAAGGCCGAGATCGAAGGCGAGATGGGCGACTCACACGTCGGACTTCAGGCGCGGCTCATGTCGCAGGCGCTGCGGAAGCTGACCGCGGCGATCTCCAAGTCCAACTGCTCGGTGATCTTCCTCAACCAGCTGCGCGAGAAGATCGGGATCATGTTCGGCAACCCCGAGACTCAGCCGGGTGGTCGAGCGCTGAAGTTCTACTCATCGGTCCGGCTCGACATCCGCAAGGTCGAAGTGATCAAGAACGGGCTCGACTCGGTCGGCGCCCGAGTCAAGGTCAAGGTGGTCAAGAACAAGGTCGCGCCACCGTTCCGAGCCGCGGAGTTCGACATCCTGTTCAACGAAGGCATCTCGCGCGAGGGCTCGCTCATCGACGCGGCGCTGGAGTACGCGATCTTCGACAAGAGCGGCACGTGGATGTCGTATGGCGATCAGCGCCTCGGGCAGGGACGCGAGAACGTGCGCAACTACCTGCGCGAGAACCCGACGCTGGCGAGCGAGATCGAAGCCAAGGTCCGGGCAACCGCCGCGGGCGGTCAGGCGCCGGCCAAGGTGGTGCCCATGAAGGTCGCATCCGGTGGCGGGGAGGAGTTCTAGCCGCAAGCGCCCGGCCCCACCAGCCGGCACGGCTGTCGACACGGCCCTGAGGCTGCTGGCGCGGCGAGCCCACTCGCGAGCCGAGATGCGCCAGAAGTTGGCGCGCCGCGGCTACGAAGAGGACGAGGTGGGGTCCGCGATGGCGCGCCTCACTGAGATCGGCTACCTCGACGACGCCGCCTTCGCGCGAGGCCTGGTACGGCACAGGAGCGCCACCAGGGGCTCGCTGGCGGTCTCGGCCGAGCTGGCCGCCAAGGGGATCGACCGCCGGGGCACGGCGGAGGCGCTGGCCGAGCTCGACCCCGAGAGCCAGCTGGCCTCGGCCACGCGGCTGGCCGAACGTATGTGCCCGCGAGGCCAGGAGATCGGGTATCGGGAGATGCTCGATCGAGTTGGGGTCAAGCTGCTGCGGCGAGGGTTTCCCTCAGGCATCGTTCGCGCCGCCTGCCGGGCCGTGCTGGCGGAGCGGCAGGGTGGCCAGGGCGCCTAAAATTTGACTCCACGCGAGGCGCCGGGGCGCCTCCGGTCATAGAGCCAACCCATCTCGGGACCGGTCGCTGACCGGCTCCTTCGAGGACGGTTCCGCACTTTGACAAGCGAATACATGAGGTGCATGTCACATGTCTGCTTACGTCTTCGTACCAGCACTGGTGGCGGCCCTCCTGGTTGGCATCGGCGCCGCGTATCTGTACTTGCAGAGGCGGTCCGGGGACGGCGCTAGCGCCGTCGCAGCCAAAGCGCAGCAGGTCATGGCCGAGTCGGAGACTCAGGCCAAGGAGAAGCTGCTCGAAGCCAAGGAGGAGGCGGTCAAGATCCGCACCGCCGCCGAACAGGAAGCCCGGGAATACCGGGCACAGTCGCAGCAGATCGAAAAGCGCCTGCTCCAGAAAGAGGAGAACCTCGACCGCAAGGGCGAGGATCTCAACCGTCGCGAGCGTGAGTTCGGCGACAAGGAAAAGGGGCTGGAAGAGCTGAGGGCTCAGCTCGAAGACCACAAGCGCCAGCAGCAGCTCGAGCTCGAGCGGGTCGCCAAGATGACCCGCCAGGAAGCTCAGGGCGTGCTGATGGCCCAGGTCGAGCAGGACCTGCGCAACGAGGTTGCGCGCAAGGTTCGGGAGTCAGAGCTGGCGGCTCGCGACGATAGCGAGCGCCGCGCCAGAGAGATCGTCACCGAGTCGATCCAGCGGATCGCCGCCGACCAGACCGCCGAGGTCTCGGTCTCGGTTCTGCCACTGCCGACTGATGAGCTCAAGGGACGGATCATCGGCAAAGAAGGCCGCAACATCCGCGCCCTGCAGCAAGCGACTGGAATCGACCTGATCGTGGATGACACGCCAGAGGCGGTGATCATCAGCGGCTTCGACCCGGTGCGCCGCGAGGTGGCAAGGGTGGCGCTGAACAAGCTCATCGTCGACGGCCGGATTCATCCAGCACGCATCGAAGAGATCGTGGCCAAGTCCCGACAGGAGGTCCTGCAAAGGGTCAAGGAGGAGGGCGAGGCCGCGGTGCTCGAGGTTGGCCTCCAGGGTCTTCACCCCGAGGTCGTCCGCCATCTCGGAATCCTGCGATTCCGCACCAGCTACGGGCAGCAGGTGCTCAGCCACTCCAAGGAAGTCGCCTTCCTCGCAGCCATGATGGCTTCGGAGATAGGCGCCGACGTTCGTATCGCCAAGCTGTCAGGGCTGCTTCACGACATCGGCAAGGCCATCGACCACGAGGTCGAGGGCTCGCATGCGGTGATCGGGGCAGACCTGCTGCAGCGGCACGGGGTGCCCGCCCCGGTCGTACATGCAGTGCGAGCTCATCATTACGACGAGGAGCCGCAAACACAGGAGGCGCTGCTGCTCATCGCGGCAGACGCCATCTCGGCGGCCCGCCCGGGTGCACGCCGCGAGTCATTGGAGGCTTACGTCAAGCGCCTGGAGAAGCTGGAGGAGATCGCGAACTCCTTCCAGGGAGTCCAGCAGTCGTACGCGATCCAGGCCGGCCGCGAGGTCCGGATCCTGGTCAAGCCGGAGCAGATCGACGACGCGGCGGCCCAGCTCATGGCTCGGGACATCGCCAAGCGAATCGAGTCCGAGCTCAGCTTTCCTGGTCAGATCCGGGTCACCGTGGTCCGGGAGACGAGAGCCGTCGAATACGCGAAATAGCTTTCCAAGGGAGCCCGGCAGTCGGGCTCCCTTTTGTTTTTGCCGACA
>VBIA01000056.1 GCA_005879985.1 Chloroflexota bacterium
CCTGGTCGACGGCGTCGACACGCATCAGATCGATCCGGTGCGGCTCCGGCTGAAGATGGGATACGTCATCCAGCAGACAGGGCTGTTCCCGCACATGACAGTTGCCGACAACGTGGCCACGGTGCCCCGACTGTGGGATTGGGACGCCGCCAGGGTCAGGGCGCGCGTCGATGAGCTGCTCGAGCTGGTGGGCCTCCCGCCGCGCGAGTACCGCAGGCGCTATCCGCATCAGCTGTCCGGAGGCCAGCGGCAGCGCGTCGGTTTCGCGCGCGCCCTCGGCGCCGACCCGCCGATCCTTTTGATGGACGAGCCTTTCGGCGCGGTCGACCGCATCACACGCGAGCGCCTGCAGCACGAGTTCATCAGCATCCAGCGCTCGCTGGGCAAGACCGTCGTCTTCGTCACGCATGACATCGACGAGGCAGTGATGGTCGGCGACCGCATCTGCCTGATGAAGATGCAGGCGGAGATCGCGCAGTACGACACGCCGGACGCGATCCTCACGCGACCGGCAAGCGCCTACGTGTCGGAGTTCCTCGGGCGCGATCGCCTGGTACGAAGGATGTCCATCGAGCGGATCCACCCCGATGCGCTCGAGCATCCCGCGGGCGGTCCGGCCGCGAACGAGCCGCGCGTACAAGTGACCAGCACCCTTAGCGAGGCGTTCGCTGCCGCCCTGTCGAGCCCGACCGAACGAGCGGCGATCATCGACGGCGACCGCTACATCGGCTTGTTTTCGGCGATCTCGCTGCTCGAGTCACTGCGTCGCGAACGCCCCGACGCCACCACCGAAGGAGGTTCACAAGTTGCCTCAGGAGTTTGACGTCGTGTGCCTGGGCGGTGGAGTCGCGGGCGAAGCGATCGCGGGCGGGCTACGGGGCAGCGGGCTCAGGCTCGCGGTCATCGAGCGCGAGCTGGTCGGGGGCGAGTGCCCGTATTGGGGCTGCGTACCTTCGAAGACCCTGCTGCGCTCGGGCGAGACGCTGGCCGAAGCAGGCCGCGCGCGCAACCTCGCGGCCTCACGCGTGGAGTGGGACCTGGACTTCCCAAAGGTCTCCAAGCGCGTCCTGTGGATGGCGCGCGATCTCGACGACACGCGACCCGCCGCCGCGCTCGAGGCGACGGGGGCGAAGCTCATCAGGGGCGCGGGCAAGGTCGTCGACCTGCGCACGGTCGAGGTCGAGGGCAGCCAGTACGTCGCCACCAAGGCGCTGGTGATCGCGAACGGCGGCACGGCGGCGATTCCTCCCATTCCTGGGCTCGACCAGGTCGAGTACTGGACCAATCGCCAGGCAGCCATTCCGCGCGAGCACCCGGAGACACTGATCGTGCTCGGCGGGGGCGCGGTCGGAGTCGAGCTGGCGCAGGCATTCGCCAGGTTGGGGAGCAAGGTCACGGTCATCGAAGCCGGACCCACCTTCCTCGGCCTGGAGGAGCCCGAGGCCGGAATGGCGCTGCGGCCGCACCTGGAAGAGGAAGGGATCACGATCCTCCTGGGCGATGCCGCCGAGCGCGTCGACAAGGGAGGCGTCGGCGTCGTGGTCAAGCTGAAATCGGGGAAGTCCGTGACCGGCGAGCGACTGCTCGTCGCCACCGGCCGGCGCGCGAACTTCGAGGCCTGGCAGGAGGCCGGCCTGACGCGCACCGAGCGCGGGTGGCTCAAGGTGGACCCTGAGACGCTCGAGGCCCACGTCGGCATCTACGGCGCGGGAGACATCACCGGGATCGGCGGCTTCACCCATCTCGCGCACTACCACGGGCGGATCGTGGCCCGCCGCCTGCGCGGCGAGGACGCACGCGCCGATCACAGCGCCGTGCCCCGGGTGACGTACACGGATCCCGAAGTGGCCTCGGTGGGTCTGTCCGAGAAGGCTGCGCGCGAGCGGGGCATCGAAGTCGTCACCGCGTTCACCGACCCCGCCGAGACGGCGCGCGGATACATCCACGACTTCAAGGGCGGCGTGGTCAAGCTCGTTGGCGACAAGAAGAAGGGCGTGCTGGTGGGCGCGACGCTGGTGTCGCCGCGGGCGGGCGAGATGCTGGGCGAGCTCGTGCTGGCGCTCAAGGCGGGAACTCCCTTGAGCATCCTTGCCGACCTCATCCACCCGTATCCCGCCTTCAACCGGGTGCTCGGAGCGGTGCTCCAGGAGCTTGCGACCAAGGCGGCCTAAAGCGCGAAACGCCGTGTCCAACCACACCCCATGTTCATACTGATCCCCCGATGATCGACATCCGCCTCGACGTCGACACCATCATCGTCTGGGTCCTGGTCGGCCTCCTGGCCGGCGCGCTCGCCAGCAGGGTCGCCATGGGACGCGACCTCGGCCTGTTCGGCGACATCATCGCCGGCGTGATCGGGGCCTTCCTGGGTGGGGTGCTAGCGGGTCTGCTCCACATCCACTTCACCATCGCCGGCCACCCGATCGTCACCGAGATCATCGTGGCGTTCGTCGGCGCCGTGATCCTGCTGTTCGCGCTCCGTTTGCTGGGATTCGGCAGAGGTAAGTAACCGGTCTTTACATCGGTGAACCTGGACAGGTAAGTCTCGCGGCCCCCGCGTTCCTATCAGCAGAAAGGGGGTCTCATAAATAGATGGTCGTCAATCTTGACTTCGACACGATCCTCATATGGCTGTTGGTCGGCCTCGTTGCCGGCTTCTTCGCCAGCCACCTCGCTCTGGGCCACGGCCTGGGCATCGTGGGTGACGTTGTTGTCGGAATCATCGGCGCGTTCCTTGGCGGGTTCCTCGCAGGCGCTTTCCACTGGGCCATCGTGATCGCAGGGCACCCGATCATCAGCGCGATGATCATGGCGTTCCTCGGCGCGGTGATCCTGTTACTCATCGTTCGCATCGTCGGCATGGGCCGAGGTGCGCGGCGCCGCCCCTACTGGAGCTGAGCGGGAGCTCCACATACGGACGTGAGGCGTGCCCGGAGCTGCTTTCCGGGCTCGTCTCTATGTTTGCGAAACGATCTCGAAGCTGAGGCGCGCGTGCAGCCGCGATAGCGCCGCCAGCACCGGTGCGCCAAGCAGCAGCACCATGATCACGTTGCCCACGGCGCGAAAGGTGTCGTACGCAAGCGAGGTCACCAGGTAGAAGCGCGCGAAATGCACCAGCGTGGCGGCCGCGCTCATGCCGGGCTCCCAGCCCAGGGTCGGGTTACCCCGATAAACGGTCACCCAGTCCTGGATGTCCCACAGCGCGCCGACGACCCAGCCCATGACCGCGCCGATGAGGGCCAGCACCGCGAGGTCGCGCCAGCCGGGTAGTCGCCCGCGCCACCGGCCGGCAAGCCCGGCGAGCGCCCCGATCCATCCGATCGCGAACACCTGATACGGAACCCACGGACCGACGCCGCCGCCGACCATCGCCGACACAAGGATGGACAGCGCCCCCGCGAGGAAGCCGTACGTCGAGCCGAACACATAGCCCGCGCACAGCACGAGAAAGTAGATCGGGCTGAAGCCGCCGATGCCCTCGATGACCGCGAGGCGAAGCACGGTGTCGATGGCCGCGATCGCGGCGAGCAGCGCGACGCCGCGCGAATCGAGCTGGCGCGTGCCCACCTCGACCAGGAACAGCGCGCTGACCGCCGCCAGCATCAACGTCCACGCAGGCGTCGAGGCCGGGAGGTCCGAGCCGAAGAACGGCCAGATGAACAGCAGCAGCCCGGGCAGCGAGATGATCGCGACGGGCAGGTTGCGCGCGCTCATGCGGGGACCTCGTGCGGCGCGCGCTCGGTGACTCTGCCGCCTGCAACATCGACCACGCGATCCGCCAGCGCGGCCTGCAGGTCTTCGTCGTGGGTCGCTATCACTACCGCCGCCCCTCGGTCGCGCAGGTCCGAGACGAGTGCGATGAGCGCGCTGCGTGACGCCAGGTCCATTCCCCGCGTCGGCTCGTCGAGCAGCACGAGCTGCGGCGTGCCGGGCAGCACGGCCGCTATGGCTGCACGCTGACGCTCGCCGCTCGACAGGTCTCTCGGATAGCGATCCGCCAGCTCCGCGAGGCCGAGCATGCCGAGGATGCGCTCCGGCCTTTCTCCTTCTTGCCCGCCCGCGCGGTCGATGGTGAACTGGACCTCGGCGCGCACCGACTGCCGATGCAGGAGCGCGACGGGATTTTGAGGCAGGTAGGCGATCCTGCCCGAAGGCCGCGTGACCCTTCCCGACATCGGAGCGGCGAGGCCGGCGATCAGCCGCAGAAGCGTGGTCTTGCCGCCGCCGTTCGGACCGGCCAGCGCGATCACCTCTCCAGCGCGGCCGGCCAGGTCGGCGTCTTCGAGCACCGGCACGCCGTCGAAGCCGACAGCGGCGCCGGAGACGCTCCAGGCCTCATCGCCTGGAGGTCGAAGCCTCGGCGCCGGCATCGCGGCAACCGGTCGCCACGCCGCCGGATCGGCTTCGGTGACGCAGCCTCGATCGACGACCAGGAGCGAATCAGCTCCAGGCATCAGCCGGCTCAATCGGTGCTCTGACACGATCACGGCCCGTCCGTCGGCGGTCGCTCGGCGCGCCGCCGCCAGCAGCAGCTCCGCGCCATCTGGGTCGAGCTGCGATGTCGGCTCGTCGAGGACCACGAGTCGAGGCCGCACCGCCAGCGCCGACGCCAGGGCGACCCGCTGGCGCTCACCGCCGCTCAACGTGCGCACCGCGCGGCCGGCGAGGTGCTCGATGCCGACCTCATGCAGAGCCTCGCTCACTCGCGCGGCGATTTCCCTTTGCGGAATGGCGGCGTTCTCGAGTCCGAACGCGACCTCGCGGTCGACCGTCGCATAAACCATCTGCAGCTCCGGGTCCTGGAACACGAAGCCGGCGTTGCGCGCGAGCACGCGCGTCGGCGTCGCGAGGACGTCAAGGCCGGCAACCGTCGCGACGCCCGAGACGCGGCCGCCGTGAAAGTGCGGCACCAGGCCGTTGAAGACGCGAAGAAGGGTTGACTTGCCGCTTCCTGACGGACCCGCCACGACGGTCAGGCCCGGGTCAATCCGCGTGCTGACGTTGCGCAGGGCCGGGCTCGCCGCGCCCGGGTACGAGTAGGTGAAGCGGTCTAGCTGCGCGATCGCCATTGCAGGGCGGGCGTGAAAAGCAAGAGGCATGCGATCAGCGGGCGTGGATCGATCGGCGGCGCTTTGAGCAGCGGATACGCGGCCCATGGCTCGGCCCAGCCGGCCACGATCGACAGCGCGAACAGCGCAACGGCCGATGCCGACGCGACAACGAGGACCCAGTCCTGTGAGCTCATGCGCACGGGACTCATGTGCGTGCGCGGGCCAGAGCCAAAGCCTCGAGCCTCCATCGATTCCGCGAGCTGGATCGAGCTCTCGACGCTGGTCAGGACGACGGGCACCGCGACCTCAGCCCACGAACGCGGTCCGCGCGGCCGCCACCCCCGCATTCGCTGAGCCTCACTGACCTGGACGAAGGTTGCGCCAACGGCGGGCACCAGGTTGAGCGCGGCCGCGACGGCTGCCCCTGTGCGCGACAGCGCGGCGGGCAGCGCGTCCATGACCTCATGCGAGGCGAGCAGCAGCGAGAAAGGCGCGGCGGCCAGGATGGCGGCAGCGACCGTGACCCCGCCCGTCGCGCCGTACGCCAATGCCTCCAGCGTGTAAGGGCCTCCGATCGCGGGCAGCTGCCCCGGCAGCGTGAACAGGACCGTGGCTCCGAGGTGCGCCGAGACCAGGTTCAGCACGACCGCAAAGGCGGCGACGAGCATCGCGGCGATGAAGAGCCGCCTGGTCCGTCTGAAGCCGGCGCCGGCGACGAGCGCTGCAAGCGCCGCCGCCAGCACCAGGGTCTTGTAGACAGGATTGGTTGTCGCGAGCACGACGACCAGGCACGCGGCCGACCAGGCCGCGATCGCTCGCGCGTTCAGGTGATTCGTCTCAGCCCTCATTCGCCAGCGGCGGTGGGGCGGGTGAAGCGTCGGCCGCCTGCACGTAGTGCCAGCCGAGTGCGTCCTTGTCGTGCAGAGTCACGTCGGTGTAGCCGGTCTGCGAGCTTGTCCACGCTCCGCCGGTTTCCACGAAAAGCGCCCAGTAAGGCGCGTTTTGCGGCAGGCACTGCGTGAACTGAGCCGGCTCGTTGTCGATGGCGCACGCGGCCTTGCCGAAGCTGTAGGTCTGAGTCTGGAAGTTGATGCCTGACTGATCCATCAGCGCCTGGCCGCCGATGGTGTCGGCACCGAAGCCGACGCACTTCTGCACCGACTGGCCGGACAGGTGCTCGACCACGACGTAGGCGTGATGCGGCGCGCTCGCGTTCGCGCATGCAGGCGTGGGGCTGCCGGATGCCGATGGTGTGGAGCTGCTGCATGCAGCTGCCGCGAGGACGATGGCCAGTATCGCGCTGGCCGGCGAGATGTGCTTGCGCACGGGCCGTACCTCCAGGCGGTCGCCTACCGAACGCGCCGCTGAAAGCCGACCGCCAGGAGCTTCCGTGCCGTTGCGCGCGGACGGTTGTCGTCGATTCAGGCATTCAGGTCTCCTGGCTTGCGGATCCTCACCTTCGCCTGCCTTCCCGGGTCTCACCCAGTGGCGTTATTCAGGCTCAGGCTCCTCGCTCACAGTTGCGCGACAGCTCCGGCATCACACCGGATTCCCTTGGTGCCCGTGAAGATCTTACGCGCGCTCGACGCTGAGACGTATCGAGCGCTCGTCCTTCGTCGCAGGCATCGCAAAATCGAAACGATCGGTCGCGAGCGCGAGGTCAAGGTCGGTCTTGGGGAAGCCTGGCCAGTCACCGCGCGCGAACTTCTCATAGCGCTCCGAGTTGATGAGTGCCCCGAGCAGGTGCGAGACATCTGTGCTCTCGCCCCGCATGACAGCTTCGATGTAGCGAGCGCACGCGTGGTCCTCGGGAAAATCGCCCGAGGCAACGAGGGTCACGGTCTGCGGCCCTCTTAACAGGCAGGCTTGAGCTGTCGCCCGCGCGACGACCAGACTCGCCGCATACATGGCCTCAGCTTTTGCGACAGCGCGGATGGCCTGCGTGCCGGCGCTCGTTCGCTGCACAAGCGCGTGGCCGTGCATTTCGGCCTCGACGATCTTTGTCGGTGAGTTGCTGATCGGAATGCCCGCGACCGGAAGCGTGTCGACCTCAGCGGAGATGATCGCGCCGGGCGTTGCAGCCGCCAGAGCGCGCGCTTCATCCACAGTTCCGACAAGGAGGCATTCGCGCGCCCCGCCGGCGAGCGCGTAAGCGCTGACGGTGAACGCTCGCAGGACGTCGATGACGACCACAACGCCCATTGCGCTGCGCGCGCCATCAACGCCGACCGCATGCACGACCTTCACGTAGTGCGCACGGTGTGGTGGCGGTAGCCGAGCATGATATGTGCGGTGTCAGTGCATGGCCCGGGCGCGCCACGTCGCGCCATCGGCTTCGAGCAGATCGGTGACTGCGGCTCGATGCGCGTGGTCGGGCTGAGCCTCGAGGCAGGCCAGGACGTGCCCGAGCACCGCAACGCCATCCCGGTGGCGCTGATCGTGACCGTCGGTGCGCTGCATTTCCACGACGGAGAGAAATGGGCCGAGGTTCGCGCGGGCGAGATGCTGCTCATCAACCCTGGCGAGCGACACCGTTATCGCGCGGAGGTCGAGACGTCGGCGTACCTCGTGTTCGCAGGGCTGCCCGGCGTTCGCAGCCGGACCTGGACTGTTCGCCGGCGCTGAATCACGGCGAGTTCCACAGCGCGAGCTCCCGACCGCGGTCCGTGGCGGCGAGCTGGCTCAGCGTCGCGACGTCGAGGCGGAATTCGGACGCGGCTGTGATGTCGAGCGCCAGCCAGGCGACACCAACCGCCCGAAGGATGTGTCCATGCGCGAAGACGAGGACGTCGCCGCCGCCGGCCGCGCCACTGTTCGCGAGATCGATGAACTGCTGGGCTCGTGCGTAGACTTGCGCCGGCGACTCGCCTCCGGGACATCCGTCGTGGTAGATCTCCCAGCCAGGCCGCGAGGCTCGAATCTCGGCGCTGGTCAAACCCTCGTACTCGCCGTAGTTGAACTCTCGAAGCAGGTCGGTGACCTGAGGGTCTGGGAAACCGGCAAGCTCCGCGGTGCGGCGTGCGCGCTGCATCGGGCTCGAGAAAACAGCCGCGAACAGCAGTCCGGCAAGCCTCCCTCGAAGCGTTGCCGCCCTCTCCTCGCCACGTGTTGTCAGTGGCAAGTCGGTTTGTCCGGTATGACGGCCGTTGAGGCTCCACTCGGTCTCGCCATGACGGGCGAGGTAGATGGCTCGCGTCAGGCCGGCTTGCCGAGCATCTCGGGACGGCCGGAGCGGAGCGATCGGCTGGCGCCGTCGATCACCGCGCCCGCGCGAACGCGCTGGCCGGGCCGGACGCAGACGAGGCCCACCGTTGCGCGTCCACCGGCCGGCTTGAGAGCCTCGTTCACAGCGGCGAGCACGCGGTTGGCCGCGTGCGCCGTACCGGCGACGTCAGTGTCGGGAAGAATCGCGAGCAGCTGCGGCGGCGTCCGCCCCAGCACGCCCGGCGTGTCGACGTCGCGCACCGTGCCGGCAAGAGCGGCAGCCATCGTCTTCAGCATCTCGTCCGCCGGACCGACCTCCGCTCCCTCTATGAGAAGAACACCGAGGTTGCGCTGATAGCGATGCGCGCGTGCCAGCTCGTCCTCGAGCACGGGACGCACGAACCTCTCGTTGAAGAGACCCGTGGTCCGATCGACGATGTGCAGCGGTTCGGCCTGCGGGTCATCGGCTCGCACTCCACACGATGGACAGAAGATCGCGCCGCTTGGAAGTGGAGAGCCGCAAGCCTGGCAGGTGATCGCCTCCGGCCGCCGGCGGAGGAAGTCGCCAATCGGCATCCGCTAAAGCCTATCAGTCATGCCTGCGAAACCCGAAGCAGGACGAGCGGCGGCGCTCATGCGCGCCGCGACCGATCAGCCGACAGCGGCCGCGGTCGCCTCCAACCAGTTCTCCGCCCAATCGGAGACCGCGTTGAGCACGGGCTCGAGCGCGCGTCCGCGAGAGGTCAGTCGATAGCTCACTCGCACAGGCGGACCGGGATCCACGAGTCGCTCGACGACTCCCTCGGCCTCTAGCTCTCGCAATCTTTCGGTGAGCACTCGATCGCTGATGCCCGGGATGCCCGACAGCAGCTGATTGAAGCGAGCCGGTGCGGGAATCAGAGCCTTGACGACCGCTCCTGTCCAGCGCTTGCCGATCAGCTCGATTGCACGCTGAAACGGCGCGCTGTAGTCAAGTCCCCCTCCGACCATGGGGAGAGATTCTATGCGCTTACGGCACTTGCGGACGGGGGACCTTCGGGTAAACCGACAAATTTTTTTGGAGGTGTGCCGGTCGCGCTGCGAAGTGATCGCTTAAGCCTCGATCCAAAGAGTGAAGTGTGGAAAAACCTGTGCTTAACGTGCGCGATGCGAGGCCAGGCTCGAGATCACATTGGCGGCGTAGACTCCGCTCGATGATCGTCGACGTCATGCATCTGGTCGTGCTGATCGTTGCAATCGGCATAGGTGCGTGGTCACTGATCGAATTTCGCACGCGACTGCCACGAGGTCGCTTCGTCATCTTCACCGCCGCGTCCATCGCCGCGCTGTTCGGTTGCGCAGCGGTGGGCGGCGAAGTAGGTCTTTTGTCCCAGCAGGTCTGGTTCTCGGCCGTCGTCGGCTTCCTCGCGGCACTCGCGATCGGCGGATACGTGGCCGGTCGACGTCAACCCCGATGGAGGTAGACGGCCGGGTCGTAGTCGTCACGGGTGCCGCTCGCGGCATCGGGCGAGCACTCGCGCGAGGATTCTCTGGTGCGGGCGCGGCAGGCGTCGTGGTTGCTGACATCGATGGTCAGGGCGCCGAGTCGGTTGCTCGCGAGATCAAAGGCACGGCCGTCGCGTGTGATGTCGCCGATGAGTCGTCGGTGCGCGCGATGGTCGCGAAGGCCGAGTCCATGTATGGACGGATCGACATCGTCTGCTCCAACGCCGGCATCGCCGTAGGGGGAGGTCCGGAGGCTCCGAACGAGGACTGGCAGCGCATCTGGGACGTCAACGTGATGTCGCATGTATTGATCGCGCGGCATGTCCTCCCAGGCATGCTCGCGCGTCACGAGGGATATCTCTTGGGCACGATCTCGGCGGCCGGCCTGCTGAATCACGTGTTCGCGGCGCCGTACGGAGCGACGAAGGCCGCAGCGCTCTCCTTTTTCGAGTGGCTCGCGATCGCCCATGGCGAGGACGGCATCCGCGTGTCATGTCTGTGTCCCCAGGGAGTGCGCACCGACATGCTCGCGGCCGAGTCACGACTGGGCCTCGAGTTCTTGACCGCCAACGCTGTCGAGCCGGAGCAGGTCGCCGATGTCGTCCTCGAGGGCATCCGCCAGGAGAAGTTCCTCATCCTTCCGCATCCCGAGGTGGCCGAGTACTTTCAGCGCAAGGCGACCGACTATGACCGCTGGCTCAACGGCATGCGCAGGTTGCGCAAGCGAGTGCTGGCAGCCTCGTCCTAGTGGCTCGCTGGATCGCAGCCCTCTCGGGGCTGTCCCTGGTCGCTATCGCGTTCATCGCCGCGTCGCGCGTCGCGGACACGCGCGAAGGCCTGATCGCCGAGGTCGTCACCCTGTTTGCCGGCCTGGTCGGTATGCTGCTCCTCCTCTACGGCCTTGTGCCGAAGCGCGCCCCAGTCGCGTCCGATGCGACACCGGCATCCCCATCGCCCCGTCGGGCGGGCCCGCGGTCGGCCAACGACCTGCTCCTCGGGTCGGCGGGCTTGCTGGTGGCCGCGGTGCTGCTCACCGGTCTCGTGATGAGCGGTGGCTCGCAGTGGGCCGTGATCGGTGCGCTGCTCCTGCTGCCGATGATCGCCGGCTGCGTCTATCTGTGCGCCGCGTTCATGGCGGCTCCTGAGCGCGACTGGACTATCAGCCTGAGACGTCTCATCGGCCGCTGAGGCCTACGGCCGGCGGCGTCGATCCAGCGTGCGGACAAGCAACAGCACGCCGAGGATGATCAGGACCGATGGCCAGATCACCGACCACTGCACGAGCCCGGTGTTGGCGCCCAGAAGGATCAGGCCCACGAGAACGAGCACGACGCCGAGCCCGATCGAGGTTCGAGCGCTCGAAGGCATAGCCGCCGGCGCGTTGCTGCTGGTTGACGTCGCATCAGATGGCCCAGGTTGTTCCTGCGCCGGCTTCGGCGTGCCGCCGAACTGACTCTTCAGCTCGGAGCCGATCCGTTTGAGATCGGCCGACATCGAGTCGAAGCCCGAGCGCGTGCCGTCCTGGCCTTCGACCTGCTCGGGCATGACCAGCCACAGGACGATGTAGATGAGAAGTCCGACTCCCTGCAGGAACGCGAGCAGCACAAAACCGAGGCGCACCCACAATGGATCGATCCGAAGGCCCTCTGCGAGCCCAGAGCACACGCCGCCGAGGATTCGGTCCGTGCCGCGGCGAAATGTCTGGGGCGCCGCCTGCTGCTGCATTTATCTAGCCTACATCTCGCTTGGGAAGGTTCTGCTGCAGGGCCAGGATCTCACCGACCAGGTAGAGGGACCCACACACGATCACGTTGCCGTTCGCGCCCGCGAGCTCCTTTGCTCGCGCGAGCGCCGAGGCTGCCGGCGCGATCGCCTCACCGCCTGACCCAAAGACCTCCGCCAGATGGGTCGCGGGCACGGCGTGGGTGCCGGCGCTCTCGGCCTCGGTGAACACCGCGGCGTCGGGGTGCATCGAACGAAGGGCAGCGAGGATCTGCACCGGATCGCGTTCGCTAAGCATTCCGAAGAGCGCCACGAGACGCTCGCCGTTGATGAGCTCGCGCAGCGATGCCCCGGCGCGTGTGAGCGCGGCGGGGTTGTGCCCGCCGTCGAGGATCACCCGAGGACGCTCCGCGATCAGCTGCAGCCTGCCAGGCCATTCGGTGGACGCCAGGCCGCGACGGATCGATTCGTCGGTCACGTCGCCCATCGCATGCGCGCACGCGACCGCGAGCGCGGCGTTGGCGGTCTGGTAGTCGCCCAGGAGATGCAGCTCCAGGCCGGTGTGCTCGAAACCCGGTCCGCTGACATCAAGCGAATGGCCCGCCCAGCCGCGCGATCGCGAGACCACCGTGATCTCGTGGCCAAGCCGCCACAGCTGAGCATCGGCGGCGGCGGCATGTGACTCGACGATCTCGAGCGCCACTCCCTCGCAGCCCGTGACGACTTCGTTGCCCGGCTTGATGATCGCCGCCTTCTCGTTGGCGATCTGCTCGATCGTGTTGCCGAGATACTTCTGATGGTCGTAGTCGATGTTCGTGATCACTGCGGCGCCGAGGTCGAGCGCATTGGTTGCATCGAGCCGGCCGCCCAGGCCAACCTCGCAGACCAGCAGGTCGATCCGCGGCGCCATGTAGGCAAGCGCGAGCACTGTCAGCATCTCGAACTCTGTGGCCTGGCCCAGCTCGGCGGCTATGGCGTCTAGGGTCGGCCGAAGCTCTTCGAAGGTCGCGACGAAGTCGTCCTCGCTGATCGGCTTCCTGTCGATCTGGATGCGTTCTGTGTACGAGACCAGGTGTGGCTTGGGCATGAATCCGACGCGGTGGCCCGCCGCCTCGAGGATGGCAGCGAGGCAGACACCGGTCGACCCCTTGCCGTTGGTGCCTGCGATGAGCGCTCCTTTGAGTCCTCGATCGGGTGCACCGAGGCGATCCAGGATCGCGCGAGTCCGCTCGGTGCCGAGCTTCATGCCGAAGCGGCCGAGCCTTGACATGTGGTCGATCGTCTCGAGGTAGGTCATCTAGAGACCTGCCGACTTACGGGCGTCGCCGAGCCTCGGCCTGAAAGGTGTTCCTGATCAGCATCGCCCTGGTCATCGGCCCGACGCCGCCGGGATTAGGCGTCAACCAGCCGGCAACCTCGTCCACGCCTTCGCCGAGGTCGCCGACCTGCTTTCCGTCAATCCAGTTGGTGCTGACGTCGATCACTACGGCACCTGGTTTGACCATCTCTTTGGTGATGAGGTCGACCTTGCCCGCCGCCGCGACCAGGATGTCCGCGGTGCGCGTGTGGCCTGCCAGGTCCCGCGTTCGCGTATGGCAGAGCGTCACAGTCGCGTTTCGCCGCAGCAGCAGAAGAGCGGCCGGCTTGCCGACGAGGTTGCTGCGGCCCACAACAACCGCGTTGCTGCCTGAGATCTCGACGCCGGCATCCTCGAGCAGCTCCATGATGCCGGCGGGCGTGCAGGGCTCGACGGCGCCGGGCAACCCGAGCGCGACCAGGCCGACGTTGATCGGATGAAAGCCGTCGACATCCTTCACCGGGTCGAGCTCGTGGATCACGCGCGTCATATCTATGTGTGGAGGGGCCGGCTGCTGGATCAGCACACCGCTCACCGCGTCGTTGCGGTTGAGCTGCTCGACAAGATTCAGCAGCTCCTCGGTCGAGGTGGAGTCCGGCAAGCGGTGGTCGAACGTCTCGATGCCCGCCTGTTTTGCGTTCTTCTGCTTCGACCGCACGTAGATCCCCGAGGCCGGGTTGTCGCCGATCAGGATGGGGCCACATTGTCGCGGGATCAGCGAGTCGCCGGGCTAGGCGAGACCGAGCTGTTCTCTTGCTTCCTCCGCGACGATTCGCATAACGTCGCGAAGCGTGCGACCGGACTCCTGGGCCAACCTGCGGCAGTCTTCGTACTCGGGCGCGATGTCGACAGCCTTGCCGCCGAGCTCCTTGATCTTGACGCGAGCAACGCCAATCGACGTCTTGACCTCCTGCACGCGCCTGTCCGCGAGGACTCGCTTGACCGGGCTGAGACGAACACCGAGCGTCGAGCTGTCCCGCAGCAGTTTCTCGCTCAGGATTGCGACGTGTTGCGCGTCGACCATCACGGAAACGACCTGGCCGAGGCGGCCCTTCTTCATGAGCGCCGGGGTGACTGTTACATCCAGCGCGCCAGCCACCATCAAATCGTCCACGAGGGCCGCGACTAGGTTGGGCGCCATGTCGTCGATGTTGGTTTCGATCACGGTCACGCCGAGCTGCGAAGGAACCTCTTCACCGAGCCATGCGGCCAGCGCGTTGCCAGGCGTCTCGCGAGCGCCGAGGCCATAGCCAATCGCGCGCAGCGTAATCGCGGGGCGCTCGAAGACAGCGGTCGCCGCCAGTATCGCCGCGCCGGTCGGCGTGACCAGCTCCTTGCCTTCGTCGCTTTCTTCGAAGACCGCTCCGGTCCCCGCCAGCACGCGGACGCTGGCAGGCGCGGGCAGTGGCATCTCGCCGTGCCGCCCTCGTGGCGCGGGCAGAGGCGACGCGTAGACGCGCTCGACTCCCAGGTGGTTGAGGAGCCAGAAAGAACCGAGGAGATCGACCAGCGTGTCGGCGCCACCCAGCTCGTGCAGGTGCAGATGCGATTCGTCGGTGTCGTGAAGCTCGGACTCGACTCGTGCGAGCAGACCAAGGGCGCGCAGCGAATTCTGCTTGGCGTCTTCCGGCACCTGGGCTTCCTGCAGTGCCGCACGCAATTGCGGAACGGTCCTGTGCGCCCGGCCTCGCGTCGCGACCTCGACTCGTGTGCCGCTGAGGTGGCCACGATGCTCACGACGGACATCGATCTCGACCTCGTCGCCGAGCCGCAGCGCTTCAACTGTGGCGTCGAGCACGGCGCGATCTCCACCGGCGTCGATCAAGGCGCCCAGCACCATGTCGCCCGAGATGCCGGCGAAGCAGTCGAGATAGACGACGCTCATCGGCGCGCTCGCCGCATGAGCACGGCGGCTCCGTCGATCGGCCTCATGCTCGCAGGGCGCTTTGTGACCTTGACGGACACGGCCCTGACTCGCGGCACCTGTAATGCCTTGCGCGCGATACGACCGGCCAGGGTTTCGATGAGATGCGCGGGCTCGCCTTGGATCACCTCTTTCGCGATCGCGCGCACGCGTCGGTAGTCGATCGTGTCCTCGATCTGATCCGACCGCGCGGCGCGCGCCAGGTCAGTCTCGACCTCGATGTCCACTGTGAATCGCTGCGAGCGAGCCCGCTCGGCATCGGTGACGCCGTGCTTGCCGCTGAACACCATGCCTTCGATGACGATCCGGTCCACGTTCGTAATTGTGGCGATCCTGTTCGCACCAAGCGCCGGTGCTCGCCATAGACTGGCGCGCGTGGACACGGAGTCCGTGAGCCGCGCGTTCCGGCCGGTCGATGTAGTGGTGCGACCCGCGACGCAAGACGACCTTGGGGCGCTCAACGATGTCTACAACGAGTACGTTGTCCAGTCGCACGCCACATTCGATTTGGAGCCGACCTCGTTGGAGTGGCGGCAGGAGTGGTTCGGCCACCACGGCCGACGCGGCCGGTATCGCGTGATGGTCGCGGTCGCGGATGGACGCGTCATCGGCTACGCGTCCAGCAGTCGCTTCCGGCCCAAGCCCGCATACGAGACGTCGATCGAGGTCAGCGTCTACGTCGCGGGCGAGGCGGTCGGTCGTGGCGTGGGCACGCGGCTGTACAGGAGCCTGTTTGCCGCGCTGCTCGGCGAGGACATCCATCGGGCATACGCCGGCATCGCGCTGCCGAACCCTGCCTCGGTCGCACTGCACGAATGGTTCGGCTTCAAGAAGGTCGCGCATTTCACGGAGCAGGGCCGGAAGTTCGGCCGCTACTGGGACGTCGCCTGGTACGAGAAGGCCCTGAGCCCCGCCTGACGCTGAGGCCCACACCTTTCGGGGCCCTCCCTCTCCCGCGGGCTCCCTCCCCCAACCCGCGCACCTGGGCCGACGGTACTTCGATTCGGCAAGGTCATCAAGCCAGCTGGTTAAGATGCTCGGTTTCGACTACTTGACAGCGTATATCCGATCTCATATACTCCATTTGGAATATGCCTCAAGCCCCATTTGAGTCGGAGCTCCTGTCGCCACTGGCCCTCTCGATCCTCGAACTGCTCGACGAGCAGTCGATGCATCCCTACGAGATGGCATCCAAGATGCGCGCCCGCCATCACGACGAGTTCATCCGCCTGAACTTCGGCACGCTCTACCACTCGGTCGAGGTGCTGGAGCGCAACGGCTGGATCCTCCCTGTCGAGCGCGAAAAGGAGGGCAAGCGACCCGAGCGAACTATCTACAAGCTCACCGACAGCGGTCGCGAGGTTCTGACGACCACGCTCGGCGAGCTCCTGCGCCAGGCGCGCAAGGAGTACCCGCAC
>VBIA01000201.1 GCA_005879985.1 Chloroflexota bacterium
TACTTGCCGCTGAGCGCTGTCTGCAGGGCGATCTGCGAACCCATGGTGCCTGCCCCGACCACGACGACGCGCTTCAATTCACCCATGCGCGTCAGCATGAATGAATTCGAACAGGTGGTGCTGCGGGCCATCGACTCGATACCCGACGAGTTCCGGCCCTACCTGGAGAACACCATGTTCCTCGTCGAGGAGAGCTCGCCAGACGGCCTCATGGGCCTGTACGAAGGAGCCACCGCGCTCGGCGCAGGCCAGAGCTATCCCGAGCGGATCACGCTGTACAAAAGGTCACACGAGCGGGCGAGCGAGACCATGCAGCAGCTGATCGACGAGGTGCGGCGGACGATCCTGCACGAGGTGGGCCACCACTTCGGGATGGAAGAGGACGACCTTCCTTATTAATGCAAGGTCCAGAACGTGCGATCCCAGAGGATGAGCGGATTGCCCTTGCCGGCGCGTGCGACGCGCACCTCGCCGATGCACACATCGTGATCGCCCGCGCTGTGCACCTGCGTGACGTCGCACTCGAGCCACGCGGCGCAATCGTCGATGAGCGGGATGCCGTTGGTGCCGAGGTGGTACGGCACCTCCTTCCATCTCGGGTCGACCGATGGCGCGCGACCGGCGAAGCGCTCCGCGAGGAACTCCTGCGCTCGCGTCAGGACGCTGACGTTGAACTGGCGTGTCTCCACGACCGCCGCTCGCGTGACGCTTTCATGCTCCAGCCCGACGAGCACCAGCGGCGGCTCGGCCGAGACCGAGATGAGCGTGCTGGCCGTGAGGCCGCGGAAGCCTTCTGGAGTGCGCGCGCTCACCACGACGACGCCCGCCGCGAGCTTCGCCAACGCGTCCCGGAAGTCCTGCGACCGCATGAAGGGGATCTTAGAATCGGGACTCGAGATCGGGGCGACGTAGCCAAGTGGTAAGGCAGAGGTCTGCAAAACCTCCATCCCCAGTTCGATTCTGGGCGTCGCCTCCAATACGAATAGGCATCTTGCGATAGTCCGGGTGCCTCTTTACGGTGCGAGCGTTATTTGGTCATGCGCGCCTCGCACGTGGCGGCGTTGGCAGTCGTCCTACTCACGTTCGGATGCGGGCCAACGGCTCAGAAAGCTGCCTCGCCCAGCCCGAGCCCGGCATCCTCGCCGAGCCCGCCGGCCGACAGCGGAGTGGTGATCTTCAAGCTCACGCTCAAGGGCAGCATCGCCTCGGATGACGGCTTCGATCTCAAGTTCGACGTACCCAATGTCGGTCAGGACCTCTTCCAGCTTTGCGACCAGTTCACAAAGCCATGCGTGGCGGGTCAGACCTACACGTTGCAGTTCACGAAGCTGGGCTCCGGCTCGGCGCCCTACTCATTCCGCCATCAGGTCCACGCCCAGGCAGCGAACATGCAGATCCAACCGTTCAGCTCCGGCACGGTCAACCTCGCGGCTGGTGGATCATTCGAGGCCACCTACCCGCCCGGTTAGCACGCCCTTCGGATTGAAAGGTCTGGTGTGGAGCTCCGGCGCCGGCGCTCGGCCCAGACGAACGAACGGCCGCGATTCGCTACCTGCGGGGACGCCGCTAAACTCGATTCAGCATGGGTGTCGCCCAGATCAAGATGCCGCAGCTCGGCGAGTCGGTCACCGAGGGCACCGTCGAGAAGTGGCTGAAGCGCGAGGGCGAGTTCGTGAAGCGCGACGAGCCGATCGTCGAGGTCGTGACCGACAAGGTCAACGCCGAGATCCCATCCCCGTTTGAAGGCACGCTGGTCAAGATCGACGCCGGCGAGGGCCAGGTCGTGCGGGTCGGCGCGGTGATCGCCCAGATCGAGACGGGTGCGGCCGCAGCGGCGCCCGCCCCCGCCCCCGCGACGCCCAAGGCCGCGCCTGCTCCCGCAGCTGCGCCCGCGCCTGCTCCCACAGCCGCTCCTGCCCAGCGAGCCCCAGGCGGCGAGGAGCACGCCCGCCTGTCGCCGGCCGTGCGCAAGCTGGCCGCGGAGCGGGGCATCGACCCGACGTCTCTCCAGGGCAGCGGCCTCGGCGGACGGGTGACGCGCGAAGACGTACTGGCCGCCTCAGCGGCGCCTGCCGCACCGGCCCGTGCCGCCGCACCTCCGCCGGCGGCTGCTCCGGCCAAGCTGGATGGCGCGCGCGAGGAGCTCGTGAAGCTCAGCGTCATGCGGCGGTCAATCGCCGACCACATGGTTCGCAGCCTCGCCACTTCGCCGCACGCGTGGACCCTGCAGGAGGTCGACGTCACCAACCTGGTGCGCTACCGCGAGGCGGAGAAGGATGGATTCCGCGCCAGGCACGGCACCGCGCTCACCTACCTTCCCTTTGTGGCGCAGCTGCTCGGCCGCGCGCTCAAGCAGTTCCCGTGGCTCAACTCGACATGGACCGACGATGGCGTCGTGCTGAAGCACTACCTCAACCTGGGCATCGCGGTATCGATCTCGGACGGGCTCATCGTGCCGGTGCTGAAGGACGCAGACCAGCTCGGATTCTCGGAGCTCGTGCGCCGCATCAACGACCTCGTTGAGCGCTCGCGCAACAAGCAGCTGAAGCCCGAGGACGTGCAGGGCGGCACGTTCACGCTCAACAACACGGGCGCGACCGGTTCGGTCGCGAGCCAGCCCATCATCAATCAGCCGCAGGCGGCCATCCTCACGACCGAGGCAATCGTCAAGAGGCCGGTCGTCATCGGTGAAGGCATCGCGGTGCGCGACATGATGAACATGTGCCTGAGCTTCGACCACCGCATCATCGACGGCATGATGGCCGGCCAGTTCCTCAGCTTCATGAAGCAAGGCCTCGAGGAGTGGACTCCCGCGAGCATCCGGCTGTGAGCGCGCCCGCGCAGCTCGTGCCCGGTGCGATCCCGCCCTGGATCCGCACGCGCGTCGTCGAGGGCGAGAACTTCAAGGAGCTCAAGCAGCTGGTCCAGGCGCGGAAGCTCCACACCGTTTGCGAAGAGGCGAAGTGCCCGAACATCTTCGACTGCTGGAGCCGGCGGACGGCGACGTTCATGATCCTGGGCGACGTCTGCACGCGCGCCTGCCGGTTCTGCGCGGTGACGTCGGGAAGGCCGGCCGAGCTCGATATCGGCGAGCCGCTTCGAGTCGCCGAATCGGTCGCGCAGCTCGGACTCCGTCACGATCCGACGGCGCAGCCCCGCGACAACGATCGAGGTGCTGACCCCGGACTTCCAGGGCGACCTGGCCGCGGTGCAGACCGTGGTCGAGGCGCGGCCCGACATCTTCAACCACAACACCGAGACGGTGCCCCGCCTTTACGCGCGTATCCGGCCGAAGGCCGTGTACGCGAACAGCCTTGCGCTGCTGCAGCACGTGAAGCGCCTCGCGCCGGAGATGGTGACGAAGTCTGGCCTTATGGTCGGACTCGGCGAGACCGAGGACGAGCTGCGCG
>VBIA01000057.1 GCA_005879985.1 Chloroflexota bacterium
GGCCGGTGGTGACGATCGCCTCGCATGCGACGCGCGCCAGCGGATCCTTGGCGAGGATGGCATCCAGTATCGCGTCGGAGATCTGATCGGCCAGCTTGTCGGGATGGCCTTCGGTGACTGACTCGGACGTGAACAGGGACGGCATCTGGTCGGTCCTCCTTCGAATCCCCCACGCCGGCAAGGCCTCACCTCCGTCTGGGCGAAGCCCCAAGCGCCAGGGTCATACCTCTTGGGACGTGCTGAATCCTAACCTGGTTGATCGAGGCGGAGGTAGTGGATGCCCGAGTGCCGGAACAGCCTCGATCCCCGTTGGTGGAGCAGCCCGGCCATCGCCGCGCGTGAGGCCTCCATGACCCCTTCGACGTGCTCACGCTTCATCTCCCAGGTCGCTGTGGGCGCGGTGATCGGGCAGAGAACGACGATCTTGCACCGGTCGCGCAGCCTCTCGTAGTCCCTGAGCATCTGGTGATGCAGCGAGAGCTGCAGCGTCCGTGCGATCAGCTCGGCGAAGCCGGCGGGGGCGGGCTCGTACTCGCCACCGGCCATCAGGCTGATGGCGAGGATCTCCTTCGCCCCGTCGTCGGCCGCGATGTTCAGCGGCGTGTTCTCCACCACGCCGCCGTCGAGGTGCTCGCGCTCGTTGATGCGCACCATCGGAAACACGCCGGGGATGGCGGTCGAGGCAAGCAGCGCAGGGGTGAGGTCGCCGGACCGGAACACGGCCGGCTTGCCCGCGTTCAGGTCGGTCGCGACGACCGCCAGCGGAACGCGCAGCTGCTCGAACTTCGTCACGCCCGTGAGCGCCTGCGCACGGTCGATCAGGCGGCGCACGTTCTGCTGCGGGAAGGCGCTGAGCTGGTTGCGCCGGACGCCCGACATGACGAGGCCCAGCGGGTGGGCCTGGAAGACGGTCAGTGCAGGCCGCGACATCCAGACCTCGCGCAGCATCATCGTGCCGGCGAGAGACGGATAGGCTGCGATCGAGGCCCCGTTCAGCGCGCCGACGCTTGTCCCCACGACCGCGACGGGCACCTCGACGTTGGCCTCGAACAGCGCCTGGAGCACACCGACCTGGGCTGCGCCGCGCGCCCCACCCCCGCCCAGCACCCAGGTGCGCCGAGCGGGTCCAAACATGGGCCTAGGTTAGGTTCCTTCCTCCCAGGAAGATAGGTAGCGACGCTGCTCCTCGGTCAGGGTGTCGATCGCAATCCCCATCGCGTGCAGCTTGAGGCGCGCCACCTCCGAGTCGATCTCCGCCGGCACGTCGTAGACCTTGCGCTCGAGCTGCTTCGCATTCCTCGCGATGTACTCGGCGCACAGCGCCTGGTTGGCGAAGCTCATGTCCATGACCGCCGCCGGGTGCCCCTCGGCCGCGGCCAGGTTGATGAGCCGCCCCTCGCCGAGCACGTGCAGCCGCCGCCCGTCGGCCAGCTTGTACTCCTGCACCGAGGGCCTTACCTGGCGGACGCCGGTGGCGAGATCGTCGAGCGCCTTCAGGTTGATCTCGGAGTTGAAGTGCCCGGAGTTGGCCAGCAGCGCGCCGTCCTTCATGACCGCGAAGTGGTCGCGGTCGAGCACGTTCACGTCGCCGGTCACCGTGATGAAGATGTCGCCCTCGCGGGCAGCCTCCGCCATCTTCATGACGCGGAACCCGTCCATCACGGCCTCGAGCGCCTTGACCGCGTCCACCTCGGTGATCAGCACATCAGCGCCATGGCCCTTGGCGCGGGTGGCGAGGCCGCGACCGACCCAGCCGTAGCCGGCGATGACCACCTTCTTGCCGGCCAGCAGCACGTTGGTCGCGCGGATGATGCCGTCGAGCGTCGACTGCCCGGTGCCGTACCGGTTGTCGAACATGTGCTTCGTGTCGGCCTCGTTGACGGCGATGATCGGGTAGCGCAGCACGCCGTGGTCCGCCATCGCCTTCAACCGGATGACGCCGGTCGTGGTCTCCTCGGTGCCGCCGATGACCTCGGGGATCTGGCTCTCGCGCTTCTTGTGCAGCACCGACACCAGGTCCGCGCCGTCGTCCATCGTCATCGCCGGGTGATGGTCCAGCGCCGACTCGATGTGCTGGTAGTACGTGTCGTTGTCCTCGCCGCGAATCGCGTAGGTCTTGATCGAGTGCTGTCCCACCAGCGCCGCGGCCACCGCGTCGGTGGTGGACAGCGGGTTGGACGCGCACAGAGCGATGTCTGCGCCCGCTGCTTTCAGCGTCAGCATGAGGTTGGCCGTCTCGCTCGTGACGTGCAGGCAGGCCGCCACCTTGATGCCCTTGAGCGGCTGCTCCTTCGCGAACCGCTGGCGGATCAGCAGCAGCACAGGCATCTCCCGCGCCGCCCAGTCGATGAGGTTCTGGCCCTCGGCGGCCAGCTTCATGTCCTTGACGTCGGCTGATTGAACCTTCAAGAAAACAACTCCCTCAGTACACGAGCTCGCTTACGACTTCAATGCCGGACAGGCGCTTGCGCCCGCCCAGCTGCGACAGCTCGATCAAGACCTGCACGCCGATGACCTGCCCGCCGAGCTTGCGCACGAGCTCGACGGCGGCGGCCGCGGTGCCGCCGGTCGCAAGAACATCATCCACGATCAGGACCTTGTCGCTCGGCCGGATCGCGTCCTGGTGGACGTCGAGCTGATCGGTCCCGTACTCGAGCTGGTACGAATGGCTGAGCACATGCCAGGGCAGCTTGCCCGACTTGCGGATCGGGATGAAGCCCGCGTCGAGGCGGATCGCGATGGCCGCGCCGGGGATGAAACCCCGAGCCTCGATGGCCGCGACGAGCGTCGTGCCCTTGTCCTTCCAGTGGACCGACATCAGGTCGATGACCTCGCCAAACGTCTTGCGATCCGCGAGCAGCGGCGTGATGTCTCGGAAGGTGATCCCCGGCTGCGGAAAATCGGGTACGTCCCGCACCATCCGCTTGAGCTCGTCGGCCCGGCTCATGCGCACCTCATACAACGGTTCGGAAGTATTCGAGCGTTCGCAGCAGCCCATCCTCCAGGCCGACCTGCGGCTCCCAACCCAGAAGTGTGCGCGCCCGCGTGATGTCGGGCCGGCGCTGCTTGGGGTCGTCGACCGGCAGGTCGCGGTGCTCGATCCTGCTCTTCGACCCGGAGATCCTGATGATCGTCTCCGCCAGGTGGATCATCGTCACCTCGTGCGGGTTGCCCAGGTTGGTCGGAAGCTCGTCGCCCTTCTCGAGCACGGCCAGCACGCCGCGAATGAGGTCCGACACGTAGCACAGGCTGCGCGTCTGCGTGCCGTCGCCGTAGACGGTGAGCGGCTGGCCCCGCAACGCCTGGGCCATGAAGTTCGGCACCGCGCGGCCGTCCGACACCTGCATGCGCGGGCCATGCGTGTTGAAGATGCGGATGATGCGGGTGTCGACGCCGTGCGCGCGGTGATAGGCCATGGCGAACGCCTCAGCGCACCGCTTCGCCTCGTCGTAGCAGCCGCGAGGACCGATCGGGTTGACGTTGCCCCAGTAGGTCTCCGGCTGCGGATGCACCAGCGGGTCGCCGTACACCTCTGACGTCGAGGCCAGCAGAAAGGTCGCATTCTTCGCCATCGCCATGCCGAGCATGTTCATCGTCCCGATGGTGCCGACCTTCAGCGTGTGGATCGGGTTCGCGTCGTACTGGGGCGGCGACGCGGGCGAAGCGAAATGCAGGACGTAGCGCACGTCGCCATCGATGTCGATGTGCTCGTTGACGTTCTGGCGCCGGAACTCGAAGTCGGGATTGCCCTCGAGGTGCTTCAGGTTCGCCGGCGAACCGGTGATGAAGTTGTCGAGCGTCAGCACGCGCATGCCGCGGTTCAGCAGCGCCTCGCAGAGGTGCGACCCGATGAACCCCGCCCCGCCCGAGACGACCGCGCGCGGCTTGCTGCCGCCGGCGCTACTCGCGGCCAATGCTGCGGTACGTGAAGCCCAGGCTGCGCATCGTGGCCGGGACGTAGATGTTGCGCCCGTCGATCACGACCGGGGTGCGCATCGAGGTCTTGAGGCGCGTGAGGTCGAGCTGGCGGAACTCGTTCCACTCGGTCACCACCACGAGTGCGTCGGCGCCGGACGCGAGCTGGTACGCGTCCTTCGCGTAATCGAGCTCGGGGAGCAACGTCCGGGTCCGCTCCATCGCGGCGGGGTCGTAGCCGCGGACATGCGCACCGGCGGCGAGCAGCACTCTGGCGATGTCGAGGCTCGGTGCCTCGCGCAGGTCGTCGGTGTTGGGCTTGAACGCCAGGCCGAGCAGCCCGACGACCTTCTGATTGAGCGTGCCGAGACACTCGCGCAGCTTGTCGATGACCAGCATGCGCTGGTCGCGGTTGATGTCCATTACCGCGTGGAGAAGCTCAGGGTGGTAGTCGAAGCGCTCGGCGAGTGCGGCCAGCGCCTTCACATCCTTCGGAAAGCAAGAACCCCCGTAGCCAATCCCCGCGTCGAGGTAGGTCGGACCGATCCTCTTGTCCATGCCCATGCCCTCCGCCACGAGCTTGGCGTCGGCGTCCACGCGCTCGCAGATCCTCGCGATCTCGTTTATGAACGAGATGCGCGCGGCGAGGAATGCGTTCGACGCGTACTTCACCATCTCCGCCGTGTAGATGTTCGGCGTGATCAGGATCGGCGCCTCCAGCGGCTCGTAGAGCTTCGCCACCTTTTCCGCCGCCTGACGGTCGTGCCCGCCGACCACCACGCGGTCGGGATGCATGAAGTCCTGGATCGCGGAGCCCTCGCGCAGGAACTCAGGGTTCGACACCACGTGGGCCTGGTGCTTGGTGTTCCTTTCCTGCAGGACGCTCGACACCCTATCGCCGGTCAGCGGCGGAACCGTCGACTTGTTGACCACCACGAGTGGGCCGGTCATGTGGTCGGCGATCGAAGAGGCCGCGGCCTCGACATGAGAAAGGTCGGCCTCGCCGCCCTCGCCCTCCGGCGTGCTCACGGCGATGATCGCGTACTCGGCCCCGGGGATCGCATCCGCATAAGAGGTCGTGAAGCGCAGCCGCTTGCTCTCCGCGTTGCGCTTGACGAGCTCGGCCATGCCGGGCTCGTAGAACGGCATCTGATTCCTCGTCAGCTGCTCGACCTTCTTGCGATCGACGTCGACCACCGTCACGTCGTTGCCGAGGTCCGCGAGGCACGCCGCCGTGGTCAGGCCCACGTAACCCGCGCCGATCACCGCCACTTTGCTCATCGCGGGCGCATTATCCCAAGGGCACGGGTGAGGTCAATCGACCTCCCTGCCAGCACACCACCGCAGTTTGTATACAAACGCGCAATTCAATCGCGCGGAAACCCGCGTTTGTATACAACGGCGCGCTATCTGGCGACTATTTTGTAGGCCGCGATCGTGTCGCGGGCGGCCTTGCGCCAGCTGAACGCCTTCGCGCGCTCGATGCCCGGCTTCCACGGACGGTCGGTCACACCGGCCAGCTTCGCGGCGGCCGCGCCGAGGGCATCCGCGTCGCCGTCGGCGACCAGCTCCCCGGCGCCGTCGACAACCTCGGGCAAGCTCGAGTTGCGATAAGCGGCCACGGGACAGCCGCACGCCAGCGCCTCGAGGCACGGCAAGCCGAAGCCTTCGTACCTGCTCGGGAAGACGAGGCAGCCGGCCGCGGTGTAGACGTCGGCCAGCTCCGGCCCGCTCAGGTGGCCGAGCACGTGCGCGCCCAGCATGACGGGCGGCGCCTGCGACCCTGGCTCGCCGGCGATGACCAGCTGCAGACCCGGCCGCGCTTCGCGCGCCACCGACCACGCGCGCAGCAGCGACGCCGGGTCCTTGCGCGCGTCGAGGGCGCCGACGAAGAGCAGGTAGCCGGACTTCACGCCGAACCGATCAGCGACACGATTCGACGCACCGTCTGAAGGCTTGAACACGTCGTCCACCGCCTCTGGCACGACGCGCAGGCGCTTCTTGTCGACCCCGCCGAATCGCACCGCGTCATCGGCGGTCGACTGGGAGACCGCCAGCACGAGATCGGCGCGACGCAACAGCCTCCGCCCCAGCCAGTAGCGCAGCCGCTCACCCCACATGCGCGAGCCGCCGAACGCCCACGGGATCAGGTCGTGCAGCGTCACGACCAGCGCGCACGGCGAGCGTCCGGGGAGACGCAGGTCGATCGCGTGATACACGTCAGGGCGCAGTCGCGCCAGGTCCGCGCCGAGTGCGACAGCCTCCTCGTAAGCGGAGAAATTGCCGCGATAGCGGCGCCGGGACGCAGCGCTGCGGTACCGCCCTGGCGGCAGCTCCGGCTCAGGCAGCCGCGCGTCGAGCAGCAGGGTCAGCTGAGAGTCGAAGCCTTGTTCGATCAGGCCCTTGAGCAGCCCGGTGGCGTAGCTGCCCACCCCGCGCTTTCCGCTTGGGCCCTGCAGCGGCCGGACGTCGAGCAGAACGGAGGGCGCCACAGTCCCACCGATCATAATTTGCCCGCCATGGAACCCCTCGACATCGTGATCGTGGGCGGGTGCGGCCACGTCGGCCTGCCGCTCGCCCTATCTTTCGCCGACGCCGGCTACCGGGTTGGCGTCGACGACATCGACACCGCCAAGATCGAGCGCGTCCGCGCAGGCGAGGTGCCGTTCAAGGAAGCGGGCGCCGAGCAGCTGCTGCGCAAGCTCCTCCCCACCGGGCGGCTCGAGTTCGGCTCGGAGCCGGCGATGCTGAAGCGCGCCGATACAGTGGTCCTCGTCATCGGCACGCCGATCGACGAGTTCATGAACCCGTCGGTCACCGTCTTCGACCGCGTGGTCGACGAGCTGATTCCCCACATCCGGCCGCACTGCCTGGTGGTGCTGCGGTCGACTGTGTTCCCCGGCACGACGGAGGGGGTGCAGCGGCGTCTGCACGCCGCGGGCCTCGAGACCGATGTGGTGTTTTGCCCCGAGCGAATCGCCGAGGGCCACGCGCTGGAGGAGATCCGTAGCCTGCCGCAGCTCGTCGGCGCGTCGAGCACCGATGCATACGAGCGTGCGGCCCGGCTCTTCGAGCCCCTCGGCGTGCAGATCGTGCGCACCACGCCGCGGGAGGCCGAGCTCGCGAAGCTCCTCACCAACACGTGGCGGTATATGAAGTTCGCGATCGCCAACCAGTTCTTCCAGATCGCGCACCGCTCGGGCGTCGACTACAACCGCGTGCTCGGTGCGATCCGCAACGACTATCCGCGCGCGGCCGACCTCCCGGGCCCGGGTTTTGCAGCCGGACCGTGCCTGCTCAAGGACACCATGCAGCTCTCGGCATACACGCCCGACCGTTTCCCGATGGGCCAGGCCGCGATGCAGATCAATGAAGGTATGCCGAACTACATCATCGATACGCTCGATGCGCGCAAGCCGCTCGCCGGCCGCACCGTCGGCATCCTCGGCATGACGTTCAAGGGCGAGTCCGACGACCCGCGCGCGTCGCTCAGCTACAAAGTGCGCAAGCTGGCCGCGTTCAAAGGCGCGCGGGTGCTGTGCACCGATCCATTCCTGCACGACAGCACGTTCGTATCGCTCGAGCAGGTGCTGAAGGAGTCCGACGTGATCGTCATCGGCGCGCCGCACAAGGCTTACCGCCAGGTCGAGCTGGACGGCCGCGAGGTCGTCGACATCTGGGGCATCACGGGGCCAATCAGACTCTGAAGATCCTCGTAACCGGCGCTGCCGGCTTCATCTGCGGGTACCTGGTCGCCGAGCTGCTCGAGGTCGGGCACGAGGTCGTCGGCCTCGACAACTACAGCAAGTACGGGCCGGTGCGGCGCAGCTACGACAACCACCCGCGCTACCGGCTCGTGGAAGGCGACGCCAAGGACGCCGGGCTTCTGACCGAGCTTGCCGCCGACGCCGACCATGTCGTCGCGGGCGCGGCCATGATCGGCGGCATCTCGTACTTCCACGAGTTCGCGTACGACCTGCTCGCCGAGAACGAGCGCATCTGCGCCGCCACGTTCGACGCCGCGATCAGCGGCCACAAGCTCGGCCGGCTCCAGCGCATCACGGTGATCTCGAGCAGCATGGTGTTCGAGTCGGCGAACGTCTTCCCCACGCCAGAGGGCGCTCAGCTCACCAGCCCGCCGCCGAAGTCGACGTACGGCTTCCAGAAGCTGGCGACCGAGTACTTCGCGAAGGGCGCGCACGAGCAGTACGGCCTGCCTTACACGATCGTCCGTCCTTTCAACTGTGTGGGCGTCGGCGAGCGGCGCGCGCTGCGTGACCACGAGGTGATGAGCGGCAACGTGAAGCTGGCGATGAGCCACGTGGTTCCCGACCTGTGCCAGAAGGTGCTCAAGGGCCAGGACCCGCTGCACATCCTCGGCGACGGCGGCCAGGTCCGCCACTACACGTACGGCGGCGACCTCGCCCATGGCATCCGCCTGGCGATGGAGTCCGACCGCGCTGTCAACGAGGACTTCAACCTCTCGACCGCGCGCTCGACCACAGTCCGCGAGCTGGCCGAGGTCATCTGGCGCAATGTCCACGGGCCTGACAGGCCGCTGCAGCTCGTGTCCGATCCTCCCTATGAGCACGACGTGCAGATGCGCGTGCCCGACGTGCGCAAAGCGCGCGAGGTGCTCGGCTTCGAGGCGACCACGTCGCTGGAAGCGATGTTGGACGAGGTCATCCCGTGGGTGAAGTCCGAGATCGAAGCGGGTCGCATCTGACCCCGGCGCTCTCGGTCGTCGTGCCCGTCTACAACGAGGGCGAGAACGCCGCCGCGACGCTGCGCGGCATCGTCGAGCAAGCGCACATGCGACCGCTCCAGGTGCTCGTCGTGCACGACTTCGACGAGGACACGACGGTGCCGGTGGTGCGGCGTCTACAGACCGATATGCCCGAGCTGACGCTGCACCGCAACAAGCTCGGGCGCGGCGTGCTGAACGCGATCAAGTCGGGGCTGGCCGCGGCGGCCGCGCCTTATGTGCTGGTCACCATGGGCGACGCGTCCGACGACCCCGCCGACATCGACGCGATGTACGAGCTCGCCAAAGGCGGCGCCGACGTCGTGGCCGGATCGCGCTACATGCGCGGCGGCCGCCAGCTCGGCGGCCCGCTGCTCAAGCGCAGCATGTCGCGCGCGGCCGGGCTGTCCCTGCACTGGCTCGGTGGGCTGCCCATTCACGACGCCACGAGCAACTTCCGCCTCTACTCGCGCCGGCTTCTCGACCAGGTGACCATCGAATCGACCGGCGGCTTCGAGCTCGGGATCGAGCTGACGGTCAAGGCGTATCTGCTTGGGATGCACGTCGCCGAGGTGCCCACAACCTGGCGCGACCGGACTGCAGGCAAGAGCCGCTTCCTCCTGTGGAAGTGGCTTCCGCGCTACCTCCACTGGTATTGGCGTGGGGTCGGAGGCCGTCTCGTGCGTTAATCACGAAGAATGCTGTGTCCGGCCGCGCGCCTGACCGTGGCGGCGTTCGCGGCCGTCTCGATGCTCCCCGCGTCCACCGCCGTGGCGGCGCCCAATCCGAACCCCCTCCTCAGCCAGGTCCTCGCCGCTCCTCCGAGCACCGGCTACGTTGAGCTCGCTTCACACACGCCAGGCATCCTCGAGGGCCCGTTCGACGCGGGCACGTACGCGTCCATCGGCGGCATCGACATGCAGAGCACGATCAACACTCTCGCGAAGGACGGCTTCATCGGCGGCTTCGGACGCGCCTGGGTCCAGCAGTCGCCCAGCAGGGTGATGGTGGAGATCGTGGTGGCGTTCACGGGCGGCAGTGGCGCCAAGCAATGGCTGCAGCAGTCGCAGCTCGCCGACCTGACCGACCCGACATTCCAGCACGCAATAACCGTCGACGGCATCGAGACCTACTACGGTGCTCGCATGTCCGACACGTCGAGCTACTTCGCGGACGCGTTCCTGTTCGTCAAGGGCAACGACGGGTTCCTCGTCAGCACCATCTCGGGCTTCGACGACCTCGGCGACTCGGCCGCCGCCCAGACGCGGGTGCAGTATCGGCACGCGCCCGCGTACACGATCCCGCCCTCGGGCTGGCCCGGCGCGAAGGCGTCGCGGTTCACGATCGCCAACGCCGCCGCCCTTGCGCCACGTGTGACGGCGTGGCTCGTGGCAGGTGCGGCGCTGTGGTGGCTCGCGTTGGTCGGCGTGCGACGATTCCGGCGGCGGCGGTCCGCACGCGCGCTTCAGGACTCGAGCGGCCTGTAGTTCTTCTTGTAGAACTCCCAGTACTCGCCTGACTTGAGGGGCCGCCACCAGTCCTGCCGGTCCTGGTACCAGCGCACCGTCCGGTCCAGACCCTCGGCGAGGTTCACGCGCGGCTCCCACCCGAGCTGGGTGATGCGCTCGACATCCAGCGCGTAGCGGTAGTCATGGCCCGGGCGGTCCGCGACGTACTCGATCATGCTGCGCGGCTTGCCCATGATGTCGAGCACCGCCTCCGCCACCTGCCTGCCGCTCGTCTCGACACCGGTGCCGATGTTGTAGACGCCTCCCGCCGGCGCCTCGTGCAGCACCATGTCGATCGCGCGGCAGTGGTCCTCGACGTGGACGAAGTCGCGCACCGCCGACCCGTCCTTGTACAGCGGCAGCTTCATTCCGTCGATCGCATTGGTGATGAGCACCGGAATCAATTTCTCCGGGTACTGATAGGCCCCGTAGTTGTTGGAGGCGCGCGTGACCAGCACCGGCAGGCCGAAGCTTTCCGCGTACGCCTGAGCGATGTGCTCGCCGCCGGCCTTGCTGGCCGAGTAAGGGCTCCGTGGGCGCAGCGGGTCAGTCTCGCGCGAGCGGCCCGCGGGCACGTGGCCGTACACCTCATCGGTGCTTACCAGCAGGAAGACCTCGTGACCGTGCTTGCGGGCGGCCACACACAGGACCGCGGTGCCGCGCACGTCTGTCTCGACGAATGCAAAGGGGTCGAGCAGGGAGCGGTCGACATGCGTCTCGGCTGCGAAGTTGACGATCGCGTCGACGCCGCCTGCCAGCTCGTCGACGAGGCCGGTGTCACAGATGTCGCCCTTGACGAAGCGGTAGCCTGGCTGTCCGTCGAATTCGGCGAGGTTGGCGGGGTTGCCCGCGTACGTGAGCTTGTCGAGCACGGTGATCTCGACCTCTGGCCGTGTCGAGCGCAGAAGGCGCACGAAGTTGGACCCGATGAAGCCCGCGCCTCCGGCGACAAGGAGGCGCTTGAGAGAACGCGAGCTCACTTGATGGGCGGGCCCGCGGTCCAGTCGTAGCCGATTGAAGGATCGTCGTGCGGTATGCGGCCCTCGTCGTCGGGGTCGTAAACGCTCGACGTGATGTACAGCAGGTGGCTGCGCTCCAGCGCGCGACATCCGTGCGCGACGCCTGGCGGGATCTTCACGCAGGTCGCGTGGCCGTCGCCCATCAGGAACTCCATCAGCGTGCCTTTGGTGGGCGACCCGTCGCGCGTGTCGTACAGCGCGGCCTTGACCGCGCCGATCACATACCACCAGTCCGTCTGCTTGCGGTGAATGTGCCAGGCCTTGGCGGTGCCGGGATACATCAGCGAGTGGCTCCACTGGCCGAAGTGATCGAAGAAGCCGTCGGTCTCGCGGATGATCTCGCGGAAGAATCCACGCTCGTCAGCGTGCGTCACAAGCTCTTTGAACTCGACGCCTTCGATCATTTGGTCAATCCAAGGGGTCGCCAGCAGGCCGGATTTACTCCGGCCGTCTCCCACGCGTACACATTCAAGGCGCCTCCCAATCGTCGCCAGGCGTACTCCAGGAGGGGGTTCCGCGGGGGAGCGATC
>VBIA01000198.1 GCA_005879985.1 Chloroflexota bacterium
GGCCCGAGGACGCTGTCGCCTACTTCGGCAACGGCGACGAAGCCCACATGAACTTCCACTTCCCGCTCATGCCGCGCCTGTTCATGTCGATCCGCATGGAGGACCGCTTCCCGGTCGTCGACATCCTGGCCCAGACGCCGCCGATCCCCGACAACAACCAGTGGGCGCTGTTCCTGCGCAACCACGACGAGCTGACGCTCGAGATGGTCACCGACGAGGAGCGGGACTACATGTACCGCTCCTACACGCAGGACCGGGCGGCGCGGATCAACCTCGGCATCCGGCGGCGCCTCGCGCCGCTGCTCGGCAATGACCGCAAGCGAATCGAGCTGATGAATGGGCTGCTGCTCTCGCTGCCCGGAACTCCCGTCATCTACTACGGCGACGAGATCGGGATGGGCGACAACATCTT
>VBIA01000199.1 GCA_005879985.1 Chloroflexota bacterium
GCCGCCAACCCGCACTCACTGCTTTCATGGATGAAGCGGGTCATCGCTCTGCGCAAGCGGCACCGCGCTTTCGGGCGCGGAACCCTCGAGCTGCTGCGCCCCGAGAACCGCAAGGTGCTCGCCTTCGTGCGCCGCCACGAGTCCGAGCAGATCCTGTGCGTGGCCAACCTGTCGCGGTTCCTGCAGGTCGTCGAGCTTGACCTCGCGCAGTGGAAGGGCATGGTGCCGATCGAGCTGTTCGGATCAACCGAGCTGCCGCAGGTCGGCGACACGCCCTACTACCTGACCCTTGGACCGCATTCCTTCTACTGGTTCTCTCTGCAGCCCAAAACAACGCAGCAGCTGCCGAGTGACTGGGGCCTCACCGCCACCACGCTGCCCGAGGTGCTTGTGCCGGCCGCGTGGGAGTCGGTGCTTGTCGATGGCGGCAAGGAGGCTTTCGAGACCATCCTCCTCAACTACATTCGGCGGCGCCGGTGGTTCGCGGGCAAGGCGCGGCGTCTCAAGTCCGTTCAGATCACCGACTGGATCGACATCCGCACCGATGAGGGCACGGCCTACCTGACGACGATCGTCGCGTCGTATGCGGAGGGCGACCCCGAGACCTACCTGCTGCCCCTTGCCCAGACCAACCCCGCCGAGTCTTCGCAGATCATCGAGCGCTGGCCGCATGCGGCGATCGCATGGGTGAAGGTACCGGGCCAGGAGCAGCGCGGTCTCATCTACGACGCTCTTGGGCCGCCGGGATTCGCGGACGCCCTGCTGTCCGCGATGGCGAGGCGCCGGCGCTTCAACGGGCCCAAGGGCACGCTCGTAGGCTCGACGAACAAGGCCTTCACCCGCCTGCGCGGACCTGAGACGGTCAAGCTCGAAGCCAATCTGTCAGCCGCTGAGCAAAGCAACAACTCAGTCGTGTTCGGCGAACGATTGATCCTCAAGGTGTTCAGGCGCGTCGAGGAGGGGATCAACCCCGAGCTCGAGCTGGGCCGCTTCCTGACAGAGCGCACCAACTTCACCCAGCTCGCCCCTCTCGCGGGCGCCCTCGAGTACCGCCCGGATCGCGGCGAGGCGATCTCGGTCGCGGTACTGCAGGGTTACGTGCCCAACCAGGGCGACGCGTGGAAGTACACGCAGTCGACGCTCGACAGCTATTTCAAAACCGCCGAGCTTCACACCGACGGCGGTCCGCCGGCGCTGCCGCGCAGCATGCTGTTCACGAACACGGGCGAGCTGCCCGAGCTGGCGACGCAGACCATCGGCGCGTACCTGGACTCGGCCAAGCTATTGGGCAAGCGAACGGCCGAGCTGCACCTCGCGCTGGGCAGCGACCCCGATGACATCGCCTTCTCGCCCGAGCGCATCTCACCGCAGGACCAGCGCTCGATGTACCAGTCGATCAGCCAGGTCGAGGTGCGCGCGCTCGAGCTGCTGCGCGGCCAGCTGACCCGGCTGCCACAGGACGCGCGCGACGATGCGCGCCAGGTGCTGGAGCTGGAGCCGCAGATCACGCGCACGCTGAAGTCGTTCCTGGTCCGCCGCCTCACCACGACACGCATCCGCGTGCACGGCGATTATCACCTCGGGCAGGTGCTGTACACCGGCCACGACTTTGTCATCATCGACTTCGAGGGAGAGCCCGCGCGCACGCTGTACGAGCGGCGCCTCAAGCGACTTGCGCTTCGTGACGTGGCGGGCATGCTGCGGTCGTTCCACTACGCGGCGCAGGCCTCCCTTCGCACTGACAACCTGACGCCGGACATGCTCGCGCGCATGCAGCCCTGGGCGCGGTTCTGGGTCGACTCCGTGTCGGTCGCGTTCATGCGTAGCTACCTCAGCACCGCCGGCACCGCCTCATTCGTGCCGCAGGCGCCCGCCGACCTCGAACTTCAGCTCACGACGATGCTGCTCGAGAAAGCTCTTTACGAATTGCGGTATGAATTGAATATGAGACCGGACTGGGTGCGCATCCCCCTGCGCGGCATCTGCGACCTCCTGGCGCCGGCATGATCGCGAACTCACTGCTCACACAGTTCGACCTGCACCTCTTCAACGAGGGCACGCACGCGCACCTCTACGAAAAGCTGGGCGCGCATCTGAGCGGCGAAGGCGCGACGTTCGCGGTGTGGGCGCCCAACGCCGACAGCGTGTGCGTGATGGGCGATTTCAACGGCTGGAATCGCACCGCGAACCAGCTCCAGCCACGCGAGGCGTCGGGCATCTGGGAAGGCTTCATTCCAGGCGTCAAGCACGGGGCGATGTACAAGTACCTGGTCCACTCGCGCGTGACCGGCGCCGGTGTCGAGAAGGCGGACCCGTATGCGACCTTCGCCGAGCCACCGCCACGCCAGGCGTCGATCGTGTGGGACCTCGAGTACGACTGGCACGACCAGTCCTGGCTCGCGGAACGCCCGGTTTCA
>VBIA01000073.1 GCA_005879985.1 Chloroflexota bacterium
GGCGTCGCGCGGGTTGGACGTGAAGCGCAGGTACGCGACCAGGTCCTTTACCTCGCGCCGCTCCCAGAAGCGGATGCCGCCAACCAGGCGGTACGGGATACGCCGGCGGGCGAGCACATCCTCAAAGGACCGCGACTGCGCGTTGGTCCGGTACAGGACCGCGAAGTCCGCGTGCTTGCGACCGTCGGTCTTGCGGAGCCGCTCGATCTCGTCGGCCACGAACTCGGCCTCCTCGACCTCGTTGTAGGCCTGCGTGGCGGTCACCTTGTCGCCGCCTGCGCGCGCGGTCCAAAGCCGCTTCTCGGCGCGCTCGGGGTTGTGGCGGATGACGCTGTACGCGGCGTCCAGGATTGCCTGGCTCGAGCGGTAGTTCTGCTCCAGCCGCACGACCTCCGCGTCCGGGTAGTCCTTCCGGAAATCGAGGATGTTGCGCACGTCCGCGCCGCGGAAGCGATAGATCGACTGGTCGTCGTCGCCGACCACGACGACATTGCGGTGCTCCTGCGCCAGCAGGTTCACAAGGACGTACTGGGCGCGGTTGGTGTCCTGGTATTCGTCGACCAGCACATGGCGGAAGCGGTCACGCCACTTGGCGAGCGCCTCCTCGTCGGTCTGGAACAGCTCGACCAGCTTCATGATCAGGTCGTCGAAGTCGAGCCCGCCCGAGCGCCTGAGCAGCTCCTGGTACGACTCGTACACCCGGCGCACGACCTCGTCGTGATAGCTGCGGTTCGGGTATTCGTTCGGGCCCTTGAGCTCGTTCTTGGCCTGCGAGATGCCGTGACTGAATCCCGCGGGCGGGTATCGCTTCGGATCGATCTTGTGGTCGTCCATGACGCGCTTGATGGCCGCGCGCGTGTCGTCCTCGTCGAAGATCACGAAGCTCGAGGCGATGCCGATGCGCTCGGCCTCGCGGCGCAGTACTCGCACCGCGGTGGCGTGGAACGTGCCCACCCACATCTTCTTCGCGCCCTCGCCCACCAGCGCCTCGACACGCGACCGCATCTCGCGGGCGGCTTTGTTGGTGAACGTGACGGCCAGCAGCCGGTCCGGCCACACGCGCTTGGTAGCGATGAGATGGGCGATGCGCACGGTCAGGACGCGGGTCTTGCCGCTGCCGGCGCCGGCAAAGATCAGGAGCGGGCCGTCGCCGTGCGTGACGGCCTCTCTTTGGGGTGGATTGAGCCCTTCTAGGAGCATGTCGACGCCGGGCTGGAGGGTTTCACCGGAAAGCACGGGAAATCGAGTTTACCGATGAGTGGGGGTGCGAACTTGGGCAGTAGACTGACCGCGGACATGGCCGCCGACGGCGACATTCATATTCGGGATCACGTGCTTTACGAGCTGGCGAGGGACCTCAGCTCGTCTCTGGAGCTGGACGCCGTGCTCCGCAACGTCATGGACCGCGTCATCAGCCTGATGCACGCGTCACGCGGCTTCATCGTGCTGGTCGACCCGGTCACCAACGAGATGTCGGTAAAGATGGGCGGCGGCGAGACCGACACCGAGAAATCGCGTCACTTCCTGGGCTCCAAGACCGTCATCGACCACGTCGTGAAGAGCGGGCAGGCGGTCGTGTCGACCGACGCCAGCCTCGACGACCGGTTCAAGGGCCAGCAGTCGGTCATCCTCCAGAACCTGCGCTCGATCATCGCCGTGCCGCTCGTGACCAAGGGCAAGGTGATCGGCGCCGTCTACGTCGACAACCCCTTCCGCGCCGCCATCTTCGAAGAGAAGGACAAGGAGTTCTTGCAAGCCATCTCCGACCTGGCGGCCATCGCCATCGACAACGCTCGCCAGTACGAGCGGTCGGAGTTCCTGCGCCACCTGTTCGAGCGCTACGTCAACAAGCAGGTCACTGATTACGTGCTGGAGCGCTCAGTGCCGGGCACCGTGTTCCTCCCGGGCGAGAGGCGCGAGGTGACGATGCTGAACTCCGACATCGCCGGCTTCTCGACGCTGTCCCAGCGCATGCCGGCGCAGGAGCTTGTGAACTTCCTCAACAAGTACTTTGGCCGGATGATCGACATCGTCCTGATCCACGGTGGCAACATCGACAAGTTCCAGGGCGACGGAATGCTGGTGGTGTTTGGCGCCCCGAACCCGATGGATGACCACGCCGAGCGCGCATACGAGGCCGCCCAGGCGATGGTCCAGGAGGTCGACCGGCTGAATGGGGAGCTTTCGGGTGACGGACTTCCGACGATCGCCATCGGCATCGGGCTCGACACGGGCGAGGTGGTCGCCGGGCACGTGGGGTCGGACAAGCGGCTCGAGTTCACGCTCATCGGCGTGCCCGTGAACAACAGCGCCTACCTCTCGAAGGTGCGGCCGCCGCGCGTGCTGATGTCGGAGGCCACCCGTGACGCGCTGCAGAACAAGGTGTCGGTCGTCGACTACGAGCCGATGCTGCTCAAGGGCGCCAGCGAGAAGCAGCCGATCTTCCAGCTCGAAATCCTCGAGGTCACGACTGAGAGCAGTTAGGCCGAATTGGATGCGGCGCTAGCCCTGGCAGACCCACTGGCTCGGGCCGTCGCGTGCGTACAGCCAGGCCGCCGCGTACGAGTTCGCGACTGGATCGAACGGCGACAGGCTGTGCTGCGGCGTGAAGGCCCACGTGCTGGGCAGGAACTGGAAGAGACCCGACGCCCCGCTCTCGCTGTTCACTGAGTTCGGGTGGTAGCGCGACTCGCACCAGGCCACGTTGAAGGCCCACAGCACGGCGCGGTCGCCAAGCGGCGTGAACGCGTCGTGGATGGCCTGCGCGATGTACGCAGGTGGCGGCGGGTGGTTGCTGAGGGCGGCGATCCGAGCCGCCTCGGCCTGCGCCTCCACTGCGGCCTGGAGCTTCGCCTGGTACGCGTCGTAGCTCTTCGTGTACTCGTTCGTCCAGGCCTGAGCCACCGCCTCGCGCTGGGCCTGGGCTTTCTGGTCGTGCGCCGCCTGCGTCATCGACTGGGCCTGGTACGAGCTGAACTGCGTCACGGCCGGGCTCGCGGGAGCGGGCGGCGGCTGGATGCGCGGCAGCACGATCAAAACAAGCACGACCGTCCACACGAGGACAGCTCTGAAAAGCGGAAACAAATCCGAGTCGCTCCTCCTTGGGGACGCCCTACCCCTGGGGCGCCTTCAGGCCTGAACACGGAGCGGTGACGTTGGCAGGACACTGCTCAGGTACCGGGAAAGAGGCCACCTTACCAAAGAAGCCGGCGTCGTCGTGGGTTTAGGGGCTCTCGAAACCCTCTCCCGCAAGCGGGAGAGGGATACCTGGGCCCTAGAGGCTCAGGTTCAGCCAGGCCACCTTGACCTTGGTGCAGCCCAGCGCGCGGTGGACTGACCAGGTCGCCGAGGCCAGGGCGCCCGAGTCGGCCTGCGAGATCCGGCCGCTCTGGGTAAGAGCCGAGAGATCGTTCAGAGCCGCGCCCAGCTGGCCGCAGGTGGCGTTGTTGTCGCCCCTGGAGGCCGACGCCGCGGCGGCGCGGTACTTCGCCATAAGGCCATTCTTGTCGCCCTTGTCCAGCGAGGGCATCGTGGCGATGCCGTCGGCGATTGCGCCGAGGGCTACCGCCGGCGTCTGCACCGTCACCTTGACGGTCACGGAGGCGGAACCGCCGTCGTCGTCAGTGACCGTGTACGTGACGCTGTAGGTGCCCGGCGCCGCGAAGGCGTAGGTGTCCGGGTTGCCGCCCTGACCCGAGGCGCCGTACGTGGTCGTATCGAGTGGCGAGCCGTCGCCGTAGTCGAGCGTGGCTGTGTGAGTGTCCAGCGCGCCGACATCGGTGAAGCCACCGTCGAAGGTGATCGGCGTCAAGGGCAGCAGGACGATGCCGCTGAACGTCCAGCTGAGGCTTGCCTTCGGATCGACGTTCGTGCCTGTGATGGTCGCGGTGACGCTTGCCCCGTTGCCGCCGTCGTCAACGGCGGTCAGCGTCACGGCGAAGGAACCCTCGTCGTCGGGCACGAAGCTGAACGTCGAGCCCGTGACCGGCGCCGTTGAGGTGCCGCTGCCCTTCTTCATGCTCCAGCTGTAGTTGAAGCCGACCGCCTGGTCGGCGGCGCTCGGGCTGGTGGCCTTAGCGCTCAGCGTGATGGCCGTGCCTTCAGGGCCGCTCGAAGGGGCGCCGACGATGGTGACCGTCGGCGGCACCGGCGCGAAGCTGACGTTGAACATGACCGGCGTGCTTCCACCATGGCCGTCGGTGGCCGTGATGGTCACCTGCTGGACCGGCGACTCGTCGGCGCCTGTTTGCGACCACGTCCAGGTGCCGCCGGACGTGCCGGTCTTGGTCAGCGTGCCGCCAGGTGACGCGGACAGAGCAACGTTGTCACCGTCCGGGTCCTGGTAGGTGCCAGTCATCGTTGCGGTGGAGCCTTCAGGCGCGGTCACCGACGTGCTGCTTTCGGTCACCTGCGGCGGCCGGTTGGTGCTGCCGCTGACCAGCCACTCCTGGAACGTGAAGTCGCGGCCGTACGAAGTCTGATAGGCCCAGCTGCCGCTGACCATCAGCCACATCTGGCCGTCTGTGTAGGCGTCGAAGGAGTAACTGTCGTACCAGGTGAGGTTGCTGGACGGGGTGACGACTATGGCGTACTCCGTGCCGGCCGTCACGGTCACCGTCGGGTTGAAGGTGAAGTCCTTCCAGAGCTTGCAGCAGGCCAACGCGCCCGTGAACGAGCTCGACCCCAACACTGAGCCGTCGGGCCTGCCGTTGGTCACACCCTGGATCTGCACGTTCTCCGTGAGGGTCGTGAAGGTCTCCTCCAGCGAGATTCGGTCGATCTGGCCGGGTAAGACGGCCTTGAATGTCTGCGCCATGGGCGTGCGCAGCGTGTTCGCGCCAGTGTCAAGCGTCTGCTTCTGGTTGACCGCATCAGCGGCGCTGACAGGAATCACCGTGGCCAGCGGAAGAGCTGCGGCGACGGCCGCGACGACGACGCGCCGGAAGTTCCAGGGACGGCCCATTTGACAGTAGGACGCGACTACGCCCGGATTCCTGCGCGTGCCTCCAAACGAAATGCGGTGACCGGCTGGGCGAACCCTTTGAGGTGCAGCGTGACCCTCTCGGCCGTGTAGCCGCCCGCCTCCAGCCAGTCCCCCACTCGCCGGTGCGTTTCGTCGCTCATGACCACCTCGCCGGCGCCGGCCTCCGCCTGCAGGCGCGCAGCCAGGTTGGTGACGCTGCCCAGCACGCTGACGTTGGCCGACTTGGCCAGACGGCCGACGACAGCCGGCCCGACCGCCACCCCGGCACCCACGGGGAGGTCGACGAGCGCGGCCTTGTCGATGATGGCCACGGCCGCCTTGACCGCCTGCAGTGCGTGGTCGACGGTCTGGCCAGAGACGTTGAAGGTCGCCATCACGGCGTCGCCGGCGAACTTGTCGACGATGCCCGAATGCCGGCCTACCTCCTGGGCCGCCCAGCGCTGCAGCGAGCCGATACGGTCCGCCAGCTGTGCCGGCGCGGACTCGCCGGTCATCTCGGTGAAGCCCCGCACGTCGGCGAACAGCACGCTGACCATCCGCTCGCCCGTCGGCCCGACGTCGGCAGTGCGCGTTTGGGGCTCGACCACGGCGACGTGTGCGGAGACCTCGACACCCAGCCTGGCCGCTGTCTCCCGGGCCAGCTTGCCGGCCAGAAGGGCGCCGGCGGACTCGGCCTCGGCGATCGTCTCCTCGAGCAGCGCCCGGGCCTGCTCTGTGGCGCCGGCGTTGAACTGGGCTTCGCCCAGTGCTCGGCTCGCGTGCCACGCATCCAGGAGGAAGCCCTCGTCGCGAAACGACATGACCGCGCGTCCGAGGGTGCGGACGGCGTCCTCCAACCTGCCCTCCGCCAGGGCGAGGCGGCCGCGCGCCACCTCCGCGCGTATCAGCTGCCAATCGACTGGGTGGTTCGGCAGCCGCTCGACGAATGAACGCAGCCATTCCGGCTCCGACATGGCCGCTTCCGAGATGGCGTCGGCGGGCGAGCCTAAGTCCGCTCTGGTGGGATCAAATCCATGCGCAGCTTGAAACGCGCCCTGCGCGTCGCCGGCGGCCAGTCGTGCACGCACCCGGGCCGCGGTGTCGTAGACCGAGTCCTGATTCTCGACGCGCGACGACAAGGGCGGCAGCTCGTTGGCAGCGTCGTCGGGACGCATCGCCTCGGCGAGCGCGTGAGCGAGCAGCACCCTCGAACGCCACACGTTCTTGTCGTTGCCCGCATCGCGGGCTCCTTGCAGGGCTGTCCTCGCGAGCGCCATGGCCGGCTCGACCCTTCCCTCGTGCAGAGTCAACAGCCCGCGTAGGTAAATGGAATACGACTCTGCAGGCACGCCGGTGTAACGGTCAGCCCAATCCTTGGCGATGCGGCCGTAGCCCAGGTGAATTGCAGTCCATGCCGCGTTGCCGATCGCGTTGCGCATCTGGAAGTCGTGGCCGCCCTTGGCCGCGGCCGCATAGCTGTCCTCGAAGTATTGGTAAGCCTCGGCGATTCGGCCCGTATAGACAAGACCAAGGGCGGCGAAGTTCCAGGACCAGGCCAGCGCCATGCTCGAACCGGACGCCCGCGCGATCTCCGTCGCACGCTGTGCGTATTCGAGACCGTAATCGCCGCTGCTGTCGAATACCTCTAGTCCTGACAGCCGAACATATGCGACCGCCAGTGCCTCGCTGGGACCAGCGGTCTCGAGCACGTCCTTTGCCCTGGTAAATTGCTCACGCGCAAGGTCAGGTCGCTGAAGCTCCCAGTAGCAGCGGCCCAGCAAAAGGCGATGACCGGCGGCCTCGACCGTGAGACCGGCCGCCTCGAGGTCGGCGATGCCCTGTTCGAGGAGCGCCTTGGCAGCCAGGGTCTCGGTGTTGTTCCAGTACGCGTCCGCGGCCCGGCACATGAGCCGGCCTCGTTCGACCGAGTCCTTGACGTGCGGGATGGCGCGCTCGAAAAGATCGGCGGCGTCTCGGTAAGCGCGCGCGGAGATCGCCGCCTCGGCCGCGGCGACGCACATGCCCACCGCCTGCTCGTAGCTGCCGGCCATCAGCAGGTGATGCGCGAGGTCGATCGCCTTCCAGTCGGGTCTCGACTCGAGAACCTCGGCGATTCGCGCGTGGAGCTGCTGCCGGCGCGTCGCAACAATGTCCTCGTAAACCGCCTCGCGCGTGAGCGCGTGCCTGAAGCAGTACCGGCCAGTCGCGCGATCCGCCTCCTCGAGGAGCTGATTGTTGACGCACGACTCGAGCGCGCCTGCCACGGCGGGCTCGGGCTTGCCCGTCACCGCCGCGACCGTGGCGAGGTCGAAGGTGAAGCCGATCGCCGAGGCGGCTGAGAGCACCTCGACCTCCATCGGCTGGAGTCTCTCGAGGCGCTGCAGGATCGTGTCGCGGACCGTCGCCGGAAGGCGGATCTCGTGCACCGACTTGCGGTCCCAGCCCTTGTCGGTGCGGAAGATGTCGCCGTGGTCGATCGCGTCCCGCAGCATCTCCTCCAGCACGAAGGGATTGCCCTCGCTGCGGTCGTGGACGAAGTCGCGGAACTCGTCGCTGACCTCGACCTCGTCGAAGATGCACGTGACCATCGCCTTCACGCCTTGAGCGTCGAGTGCGTTGATATCCAGGAGCTGCGCCTGCCCTGACCGGCGCCATGCCTGGATCGAAGGCACCAACGCGTGCTTGCGGTGCATCTCGTCAGTGCGATAGGTCGCGAGCATCATCACCCTCGTGGATCGCAGCCGTCGGGTCGCGTAATCGACGAGCTCGCGTGTGGCGGGATCGGCCCAATGCAGGTCCTCGACCACCGCCAGCAGGCCGCGGCTGCGGGCGGCATCGGTCAGCAGCAGAATGATCGCCTCGAACAGCCGCAGCTTGGACATCATCGGGTCGGCTGTGACGGCGCCGGCGTGGCCCATCTGCGGAAAGAGCTGGCCGAGCTCGGCGGCGGCAGGCCCCAGCCGCTCGCGCAGGGCGGGTACGTCCTGGCGGGTCAGGTAGTTGCCAATCCCCTCGAGGAACGGGAGGTACGGCAGCGAAAGCTCGGCCTCGCTGCATGTGCCCGACATGACGACGCAGCCCAGACGCTCGGCGCGACGCGCCAGCTCGCGCACCAGGCGCGACTTGCCCATGCCGGCCTCGCCGCCCAGCACGACCACTCCGCCATCGCCGCGGATGGCGGACAGGAGCGAATCCTCGAGGAGCGACAGCTCTGATTCCCGGCCGATGAAGACCGGGCAGACCACCCTGGCGACCGCCATTCCTGGGCCTCTAGCGGTTCTCTCTGGCCTCTTCAGCCTCGCGCAGGCGCCGGCTGAGGGTCTGCAGGAGGCGGTACGCAACCTCCGGGTGGTTGCTGAGGAACTCCTTGAACTCCCACTCGGGGATGGCCGCCGCGACCATGTCGGTGCGGACGGTGATGTCCGCGCTCCGGCCCTGCTGGTCGAGAAGGGCCATCTCGCCGAAGTGATCGCCGGGGCCGAGGAGGCGGTGCCGGCCGTCGACGGTGCTGACCTCCGCCTGGCCCTCGAGGATGACCATGAACCCGACGCCGTCCTTGCCTCGGAGGACAGGCTTGGCGCCCCTCGGGTGGCGGACCTCGCGCATCTGCTTGCCTAGCTTCTTCAGGTCGCCGCCGGACATCTCGGCGAACAGGCCAACGGGCTTCAGGTCCATCGCTCGCGATTCTATCCGCTTAAAAGAGGTGCGTCAGGAAGCGTCTGAGCGGCTTCGGGCCTGACGGCTCCTGGTACGCCGGCACGAGCCCCTGTATTCGGTCGTATGCCAGTTGTGTCAAGCCCGCCGGATCCTGGCCTGCAACCGGGATCGGCACGCCGACGAACACCTTCAGCGTCTTGCGGAACCACACGTCCTTGGTGCCCGAAAGCCCGACCGGTACGACCGGCACGCCTGCTTTGATCGCGAAATGCGCGAAGCCCTTGTGGAACGGAACGAGCTCGCCCTCGGCCGGCCCGTACTGGCCTTCCGGGAAGATCGCGATGGCCCCTCCGATCTCCAGGCACCGGTCGACGTGCTCGTAGAGCCGCCGGTCGCCCTGGCGGCTCCTCACCACCGGCACGTAACCGCCGCTGTGGCGCACGACGAACCACTGGAACTTGCGCGTCACCAGCAGCGTGGGGTCGGCAAGAAAGTGCAGACGCGGCTCGATCGGGAAGAGCAGCAGCAGCAGGAACTCGTCGGGCCAGTTCAGGTGGTTGGCGATGACGATGTAGTTCGGGCCGCGCTTCTTGGGGATGTTCTCGGCGCCGTGGACCTCGATGCGAAACGCGAGCTGCAGGATCGGCACCGCAAAGAGCCGCACGATTCGGTAAGCGATGTTCGCTTTCGGGCCGACGGGAAGCAGGTCGGCCGCCGGCAGCGCCGGATCCGCCGTCGCCATCGGCTAGGTCACCACCGACGGCTTGAGGGCTTCAGTGGGTGGGATTGCTACGGCGGAGTACTTCTCCATCTCGCTCTCGGTGGGCAGCAACCACGCGACGCCGATCGTGACAACGACGAGGATCACGTGCGTCATGAGCGACTTCTGCAGGCCGATTGCGTCCCCGATGGCGCCGTTGATGGGGACGCCGACCGCGCCGGTCACGAAGCCGAGTCCCATGACCAGCCCGGAGGCGAGCCCCGCGCGTGAGGCCATGAGCTGCTGCGCCATCAGCAGCATGAGCGGCGCGGTCGACGCGGCCAGGAAGCCGATGGCGATGCCGGTCACGAATCCCCACGGTCCGGGAAACAGCGTGTACAGAAGGATGGCCGGGATGCTGAGGACCAGCGTGCCGATGATCACGGTGCGCCTACCAAAGCGATCCGCCAGCGCGCCGCAGCCAACCGTTCCCACGGCGCTCGAAAGCACCAGGGTCGTGACCAGCGGTCCGTAGAACTCGGGCCCGTAGCCGAGGTCCTTGTACCAGGTGGGCGTGAAGGACTGGAAGACATACACCGTCCAGCTGCGCGACATCATCACGCCGATGACGGCTGCGATCGCGAGCATGGGCACGACCTGCCTGGCCGCGGGCGCGCGTTGGCGTTCGGTCGCGGCGCTCGGCGCCGCCTTGCGCATGCGCCACAGGAGGTACGCGCCGGTGGCGATGCCCGGAATCACCAGCCAGCCGGTGCCGTGCAGCCCGAACCAAGAGAAGAGGCCGATGCCGATGAGCGGGCCGATCGCGACGCCGACCGTGCCCGCGGTCACGTAGATCGACATGCCGGCGCTGCGGCTTCGCTTGGGGAGGAGCGCGCGCACATCGAGCGCCCCGAACGGGTGGAAGGCTCCCGAGCCGAGACCCGACGCGCACGCCAGAGCCACGAGCAGCGGGAAGGTGGGCACGAAGCCCACCAGCGCGAACGTGATCGCGGTCCAGGCCAGCGAAATGCCCGTGAGTCGGGTGCCGTAGCGGTCGGCGATGACTCCGAACAGCGGCTGCGAGATCGCCGCGGTGCCGCTGTACGCGAGGCTGATCAACCCAACAGTGGCGAAGTTCAGGTCGAACCGCCCTATCAGCACTGGATAAAGGACGGGAATGATGCCGACGTAGCTGTCGACCGTAAGGTGGCCGAGCATCAGCGTGATGAGCTTCCCGTCGCGCAGGAAGTCCCTCACGACGGGTTAGGTTACCGGTCTAGTCCCATACGCTCTTGCTCTTCAACCCCGCCGCGCGGATGGCGGTGCCGTTGAGCTCTTTGCCCGCAGTCTGCAGCCCTCGCCCGGGCCATTTGCAAGTGATCGTGACCTGGCCGTCGGGTGGCAGGGGCCAAATGAAGTAGTGGAAGTCCCAGCGATGACCGCCTCCTCCCCCGCCCTGCTGACCGATGATCGGTCCGACGGGCTCAGGCGGGTCCTTTCCTTCGCTCCATTCTTTGTAGTACGCCATGACCTCTCGATTCGGTCCGAGCCCGGCACCACGCGAGTCACGTCCGTCGCTGAACCGGATGCTGACCTGAATGCCTGCGTCGTCGCCATGCTCCCGGTGAGGCCCGAAGCCCATCATGTCCGGCCGTATCTCGTCCTTCGACCTCACCGCGATGCCAAGCGTGAAGCCATTCGAGTAGGCGACGCAGTCGGTGACGGCGATGAAGAGGCGCGGCTGCGAGGCAAGCACCATGCGGGCGGCGACCGCGACGCCGACCTCATCGTCGGGCGGCGCGCCCCACCTCGGTACGGGCGGCGGCTGGTCCCGGACCGGCGCCTTGCCTTTCCGTGTCGCGCGAAGGTACGCGATCGAGGGCGCCCGATTCATGCCCAGCGTGTGCAGGGTCGCGTACCACCACGACCTGAGGCGCCACCGCAGAGAGCCGACTCGATCCATTGCCTTTAGATTTTGAAACTAATCACGCGTAACTCGACCGGCCAGTAGCCGTTCTATCTACGAGCGATGTCTGCGGCTCGCAGCGTGACGCACGTCGTGGCTCTGGTCAGCCTGGCCGCGGGCCTGGCTGGTTGCGGAGAAGTGGGCTATCACGGCGCAATCCCGCCGGCTCATTCGCGGCCCTTCCCCACTGAAGCCGCCTCACCGCTGCCTGCAGGAGTCGATCCCATGGCTGGACTGCGGCAGAGGCCCATGAGGCCGCCCACCCTGGCACCGTATGAGACCTGTGCGGCCTCGGTTACGAATGACCTGGGAGGGGTGGCGCCGAACTACGGAGCTGGTACCGGACCCGCCTACCTGTCGGGCCAGAACAGCTGGTACTCGGGCGGGCAGGCGGCCTTCCTCATGGTGGACTCTCGCTATTCCGGACCGCTACTGGTGCGCCCGTTTCAGCTGAGGGGTGATGGGAAATCGACAGTCACTCTGGCGGGTTCACCGACCGTGAACGCCAACGCTGCGGACAAGGAAAGGTCGCATGGTGTGGCCCTGGTTCCGGCAGTCCACACGACGGAAGGCGGCCTGTATTTCGGCGCGGTGGCTCCGTCTTCCTTCTGGAGAGGCTGGCTTGGGCAGCTCTCCACCGACAACCCTGGATGCTTTGGGTTTCAGGTGGACGGTGATGTGTTCACCGAGTTCATCGTGTTCGAGGTCAACCCGGGAAATGCGCCACCGGGCTGAGCCGCAGCTGCCCCGGGAGTGGTGCTCAGCACGGCGTGCTTGGTGAACCGTTGGCTGCTTCTGGGGCGGTGGATATCAGCCCAGCGATGCAGTATCGCCACGGCTGGTAGTCCTGCACCATTGCTGTACAGGCCCATGGCCGCGTAGCAGCGGTTCTCGTGGGAGGGGCCGGTCGCGCCCAGCTGCAGCTCGTACTGGACCTTGCCGTGGCAGTGAACCGCAGTGACTGAAGCACCGGGAATATCAAGGAGTGGGCTATCCCAGAACGTGTCAGCCGCCGCTCCATCTGAGAAGGAGCCGGGTACGTTTGCCCGAAGCTGGGTACCCGTCCCAAATCCATCAGTGACGCCGGCGACCACCACCACCACAACCACCGTCAAGACGGTGAGCACGCCGATCCGAGGCCGCATGCGTGGAGTCTAGGTCGGCCGAACTTGCACATGACGCTGGTGCCGGCGCGGGGATTCGAACCCCGGACCATCGGTTTAAAAGACCGCCGCTCTAACCAGGCTGAGCTACGCCGGCTGAAGATGATTTTCCCGGTTTTCGGGAACTCATCGGTCGTCAGATGGTGAGCCAATGGCAGCGACCTTCATCGGGCAATCGACCGAGGCAAGGAAGGGGCCGGCCTGGTTGGGTCGCCCCTCCCTTTCCTCGGGAACCTTCGTCCCCTCCGCAGACCTGACAAGTCGCCAAACCCGAACTCGGGCCGGCTAGCTGCTTTACCAGGTCATGGCGGAAATAAAGGACGCGCTGCTGGGCGGGAGTACGCGTTCGCCGAGAGCGGCAACGCCGGGTGAATACGAATTCTGCCCAAAGTCGGTGTGATGTAGCCTTCGGCCCGTGAAGGCCTGGGTCGTGCACGAGCTGGGCGGACCCGACTCGATGCACTTCGAGGACGTCGATCCGGGCGAGCCCGCCGACGGCCTGGTGCGAATCAATGTCAAGGCGACCGGCATCAACTTCTTCGATTCGCTCATGGTTGCGGGCCAGTACCAGTCCAAGCCTCCCCTGCCATTTGTTCCGGGCGCCGAGATCTCGGGCGAGGTGGTCAGCGCACCGCCCGACACCGGATTCAGCGCCGGCGAGCACGTGATGGCGCTTGTCGACAACACCACGCTCACACGGGGCGCGTACGCCCAGGTGGCCGACGCGATCCCGCAGTCGGTGACGCGCATTCCCAAGGACATGCCTTTCGAGGACGGCGCTGCATTCACGCTCATCTACCAGACCGGATGGTTCGGCCTGCACCGGCGCGCCAACCTCCAGGCCGGCGAGACGCTGCTCGTGCACGCTGGGGCAGGCGGCGTAGGCAGCGGAGCGATCCAGCTGGGCAAGGCGGCCGGTGCGAGGGTCATCGCCACCGCCGGATCCGACGAGAAGCTGGACGTGTGCCGAAAGCTCGGCGCCGACCACGCGATCAACTACAAGACGCACGACTTCGCCGAAGAGGTGAAGTCCATCACCGGCGGCCGCGGGGCAGACGTCATCTTCGACCCCATCGGCGGCGACGTGTACGACCGCTCGACCAAATGCGTCGCCTTCGAGGGCCGCATCGTTGTGGTCGGTTTCACGTCGGGCCGTATCCCCTCGGCCGCGCTCAACCACGCGCTCATCAAGAACTACTCCATCGTCGGATTGCACTGGGGCCTGTACGCCAGGCGCGCGCCCGAGCTGATCGCGCCGGCAATGCAAGATCTCCTGAAGATGTACGACGAAGGCCGCATCAAGCCGTACATCTCGAAGAAGCTGCCGCTGGCAGAAGCGCCGCAGGGCCTCACCCTCGTGGGCGGCGGCAAGAGCACTGGCAAGGTGGTGCTCGTCCCCTGAGGCTCAGAGCCTCGGCCGTTGTCGCCCTCGCAGCATGCCTCGTCCAGGCGTCATGCACGCTCGGCGGAGGCGGTCCGGCCGAGCAGCTCGCGGCCGATCAGACGCTGAGCTTTCCCATCTCTCAAGAGATCGGCGACTTCGATCCGGCGCAGATCACCTCGCCTGCCGACGTCGACATCCTGCGCAATGTCTTCTCGGGGCTGTACGGGTTCGACGAGCACCTGCACTTCGTGCCCGACATCGCAACGTCGTTTCCGGCCATCTCGCCCGACGGCCTCACGTACACGTTCCGCCTGCGCCACGACGCGCACTTCTCGAACGGCGATTCGATTACCGCCAACGACGTGCTCTACAGCTGGAACCGCGCAGCTGCCAAGCAGGGCGAGTTCGCGCCGTTGTTCTCCCCCATCCGCGGCTACGAGCTCGTCGCCCAGGGCCGGTCCAAGCAGCTTGGCGGGCTGACCAAGACCGACGACTACACGGTCGTGGTCACGCTCAGCGCTGCGGCCGGCTACTGGCTCACCGAGGTCGGGCTGCCGCCGTACTGGCTGGTCGACCAGAAGATCGTGTCGTCGGCCGGCGACGACGTCTGGTTCACCCAACCCGGCTCGCTCATAGGCAGCGGACCCTTCAAGCTCACCGCCCACGCGCCCGGGCAATCGCTCGACTTCGCGCCCGTGCAGCACTGGTACGGCGGATCGACTGGCGCGCTCAAGCGCATCCACGTCGAGATCGTGCCCGACGCGGCGACGCAGCTGTCCAGGTACGAATCAGGTGTGTTCAGCCTCATCGGCTACGGGCGCCAGTCGCTGACCCCTGAGACCGCCGCGCGCTACCAGACCGACGCCAAGCTGCGGGACCAGCTCATGGTGGTCCCGGCCGGCGTGACGTTCTGGGTCGGCTTCAACATGGCGACCGGTCCGTTCGCGGGTGACACCGGAAAAGCGGGCCGTCACGCTTTTGCGACGGCCATCGACCGCAACGCGCTGGTCGATGCCGTGTGCTCGGCGGGCACCACGTGCATTACCGCGACGGGCGGCGTGCTCAGCAAGGGTCTCGCCGGCTACCTCGGCGACGGCGCCGACCTCAACGCGAAGTTCGACCCGACCGCTGCGCGCAACGAGTACAAGGCGTGGGACCCAACTGGATCCAAGGTGAAGAACCTCGCGTACACGTACGACACGAATCCATTCAACCTCGCGGTGTGCCAGAACCTGGTCAATCAATGGCAGACGAACCTCGGCGTCAAGGTCGGGTGCAACGAGATCGACCGGCAGACTTTCTTCGACCAGCGCAACCAGCGCTGCGCGTACACGATGTTCCGCCAGAGCTGGAGCGCCGACTACAACAACCCTCAGGACTGGTTCGACTACTTATTCGTCTCTCACGCGCCGTCTGGTGGTGCGTGCTACTCCAACCCGAACCTGGACGCGCTGGTCGCCAGCGCCGACTCAAAGCCCGTCGGTCTCGCGATCAGCTACTACCAGGCCGCCGGCCACGTGCTCATCAGCGACGTCGTGTACGCCGCGCAGGTGTACGGCGTGCAGCAGTACCTGGTGCATCCATACGTGACAGGCGCCGGCGGCACGGCCCTCTACGACCTCTACTGGACGCAGGCGCGAATTCTCGCCCACTGATTCCGGTTATATGACCCGAGGACAATTGACCAGATGAGCGCAGTCGGCACGCCCACGCGACGGCTCGAAGGCCGCGACAAGGTCGTGGGCGCGACCCGTTACACGGCGGACCTCGACGTCGGGGGCTTGCTGCACGTGCAGCTCGTGCTCAGCCATCTGGCGAGCGCGCGTATCAGGTCGATCGAAACCTCCGCGGCGCGATCCGTGCCGGGCGTCGTCGATGTGGTGGTCGCCGGCGATCTTCCCGAGCAGGACGTGGCGGGCCCTGACCAGCCGCTCGCGACGCAGCGCGTCTTCTACGCCGGCCAGCCGGTGGCCGCGGTGATCGCCACCAGCGAGGCCGCCGCGCACGACGGAGCAGCGGCGGTGGAGGTCGACCTCGAGGAGACCGACGCCGTCGCCGATGCCGTGGCCGCGATGCAGGACAGCTCGCCGGTCGTGCTCGATGTTCAGGAAGAGGCCGACGAGGGCGACGCATCGATGCACGGCGCCGCCGCCGGCAACGAATCCGAGCCGGTGGAGCGGCCTCGCAACGTGAGCGCTGTCGCATCGGCCAAGCGGGGAGACGCGGGGGCGGCGATGGCCGCGTCGGGCGTCACCGTGAAGGCGACCTATTCGGTGGCGGCCGTGCATCACACCGCGATGGAGCCGCACGTATCGACGGTGCGGCCCGAGCCCGGAGGCGGCCTGACGGTCTGGTCGCCCACTCAAGGTCCGTTCGCGCTCCGCGACGAGCTGGCGGAAAAGCTCGACATCCCCGCGCACAAGATTCGCGTTGTGCCGATGCCGGTGGGCGGAGGCTTCGGCGGCAAAGTCAGCCTGCTCGAAGGCCTGCTCGCGCTGCTTGCCATCCGCGGGAATCGCCCGCTGCGCCTTGTGCTGACGCGCCGCCAGGTTTTTGCGTTCGCCAAGGGTGCGCCGGCGGCGCGGTTCGAGATCGAGATCGGCGCGAAGAAGGATGGCACCCTCACCGCCCTGCGCGCGAAGTTCAGCTACGACAACGGCGCCAGCGCGGGCTGGCACGGCGGCATCTCGAGCGCGTTCCTCGCCGGCACGTATCGCTGGCCCGCGGTGGACATCACCGGCTACGAGGTGTCGACCAACAAGACGCCGGTCGACGCATACCGAGCACCAGGCGCGCCGCAGACGTACTTCGCGCTCGAATCGGCGATGGACGAGCTGGCGCAGAAATTGGACATCGACCCGATCGAGCTGCGACTGCGCAACGCCGTGCGCGAGGGCGACATCGACGGGCAGGGCGCCAAATGGCCGCGCGTTGCGTTCATCGAGTGCCTCGAGGAGGCGCGGAACCATCCGCTGTACACCGCTCCTCTCGGTGCGGGCGAGGCCGTTGGCATCGCCGCCGGCTCATGGGGCGGTGCGCGCACGCCTTCGGCCGCCGGCTGCCGCGTCGAGCCCGACGGGACCCTGTCGATCCTGATCGGCACGCCCGACGTGAGCGGGGCGACAACCGGCTTGGCCATGATCGCTGCTGACGCATTCGGCTACCCGGTCGAGAAGGTTCGCATCGAGACCGGCGAGACGGGGGTTGCGCCTTACGGTGCGGTAGCCGCCGGCAGCCAGACGACGTACAGCCTCGGCGGGGCTGTGCACGAGGCCGCGGTCGAGGCTCGGCGCCAGCTGCTCGAGATCGCCACCGAGCAGCTGGAGGCGGCGCCGGAGGACCTCGAGATCGTCGACGGCAGGGTGGCCGTCCGCGGCGTGCCCGAGCGATTCGTGGAGATCACCGAGCTCGTGACCTTGAGCACCCAGTTCATGGGCACGTTCCGGCCGGTGCAGGCAAGCGGCCGGTCAGCGGTGCAGACCGCATCGCCCCAGTTCACAGTGCACATCGCACGAGTCAAGGCGGACCCCGAGACCGGGGCGTTCGCGTTGACCGGTTACGCGGCGATCCAGGACGTCGGTCGGGCCATCAACCCGCCTGAGGTCGAGGGACAGGTGCACGGCGGCGTGGCGCAGTCGGTCGGACGCGCGTTGGGCGAGCAGCTCGTGTACGACGCGGAGGGGCAGCTCAAGACCGGAAGCCTGCTCGATTACGAGGTGCCGACCGTGGACCAGCTGCCGGGGATCGACGTGCGCATGATCGAGGTGCCATCGCCGGTGGGTCCGCTGGGCGCGAAGGGTGTGGGAGAGCCGCCGGCGGTGCCGGGCGCGGCCGCGGTGGCCAACGCGGTTTCGCGCGCGACCGGCGTTCGCGTGCGCGACCTTCCGATCGACAGGTCGCGACTCGTCATCCCCTCCTAACCTCCCCACTCGGTGGGGAGGGATTAGCTCGTTCGATAATCCCGCTCAGCGCAGGGTTCGGCCGCAGCGTGCCGAACTGGTGGCCGGCGTCGCCGAGGCGCGAGGCACAGAAGACCTCCGCGACCGCCGGGTCGCCGTGGCGCAGCAGCAGCGAGCACTGGAGCGCAATCGCCATCAGCTCCACCACGCGACGGGCTCGAGCCTCAGCATCCGATAGGTCCGACACCTCGCGCTTGAGCGTGTCGACGATTGCGTCGAGGCGCCGCAGGGTGCCCCTTGCCTTCTCGACCTCGTCCATGAAGGCTTCGAGCGTTTCGGGCTCGCGGCTGATCGCGCGCAGCACGTCGAGCGCGTTGACGTTGCCCGATCCTTCCCAGATGGAGTTGAGCGGCGCCTCGCGATACAGGCGCGGAAGGATCGACTCCTCGACGTAGCCGTTGCCGCCGTGGCACTCGAGCGCTTCGGCCACGACCGCGATCGCGCGCTTGCAGCACCAGTACTTGGCCACGGCGGTGGCGATGCGGCGGAAGGGCGCCTCCTGGCCATCGCCGTCGAACGCGCGCGCGAGCCGCATCATCAGCATCGTCGTCGCCTCGGATTCGACCGCGATGTCCGCGAGCACGTTGACCATCAGCGGCTGTTCGCTCAGCAGCTTGCCGAAGGCTGAGCGATGCGCGGTGTGGTGCGTCGCCTGCGCAACGGCCTGGCGCATCAGCGAGGCTGACCCGATCACGCAGTCGAGGCGCGTGTGGTTGACCATGTCGATGATCGTCCGTACGCCTCTTCCCTCTTCGCCCACCATCACCGCCAGCGCGTCGTCGAGCTCCACCTCGCTTGACGCGTTCGAGCGGTTGCCAAGCTTGTCCTTAAGGCGCTGGATGTGAAAGCCATTGCGTGTTCCGTCGGGCAGCACGCGCGGGAGCAAGAAGCACGACAGGCCGCCAGGCGCCTGCGCCAGCACGAGGAACGCGTCGCACATCGGCGCCGAGACGAACCACTTGTGGCCGGTGATTCGATATTCGCCGGCCGTACCCGCCGGCTCGGCGCGCGTCGTGTTGGAGCGCACGTCAGATCCGCCCTGGCGCTCAGTCATCGCCATGCCGAAAAGCACGCCGCGTTTTGTTGACGGGACGCGCAGGCCGGGGTCGTACTCGAGCGAGGTGATGAGCGGCTCCCACGTCTCGGTGAGCTGCGGACTGTTGCGCAGCGCCGGCACCACCGCGTACGTCATCGACACGGGGCAGCCGTGCCCTCCCTCGACCTGCGACCAGATATAGAACGCTGCGGCCCGCGCCGCGTGGGCGCCGGGCCGCGGCATGCGCCACGGCAGCGCATGAAGGCCGTGACGGATCGCGACCTGCATGAGCTGATGCCACGCGGGGTGGAACTCCACCTCGTCGATGCGGTTGCCGAACCGGTCGTGCGTCCGGAGCTGCGGCGGGTTGGCGTTGGCCTGGAAGCCCCAGCGGATCGCCTCCTCGGTGCCGGCCAGGTGGCCGAGGTCGGAGACCAGGTCCTGCGCCCACGACGCGCCCTCGCGCTCCATCGCCTCGCGCAGGGGTTGGTCGGCCTCGAAAAGGTTGTAGTCGACGAGTGGCGGCGGCTGGTTCAGGACCTCGTGGTTGATGCCGACTCGACCTCCTGCGCCAGCTCCGCCACGAGCCTCATCTGCTCGATGCGGTCGGCGGTGTCGACGGCCATGCCGGCCACGACCAGCGTGTCGACGCCGGCGTCGCGGAACTCGCGGATCTTCTCTTTCGCCTTCGCGGGCGGGCCGGCGATGCTCACCTTGTCGATCATCTCGTCGGGCAGCGCCTCCATCGCCTCGACGCGGCGGCCCTCGAGGTACAGGTCCTGCACGTGTCGGGCCTCGCGCTCGAAGCCGTAGGACGAGATGAGCCGGTTGTAGAAGTTCTGCTCGCGCGACCCCATGCCGCCGACGTAAAGCGCGAGCATTGGGCGCATCGCGTTGCGCGCCGACTCGAGGTCCTCGGTGATCATCACGTTGACGGTCGGGCAGACCTGGAAGCCGTCCAGGCTGCGGCCTGCACGGTGTGCGCCCTCCTCCAGCGGCTCGCGCAGCGTCGAGGTGTGCTCGGGCGAGAAAAATACCGGCAGCCAGCCGTCCGCGATCTCGCCGGCGAGCGCCACGTTCTTGGGACCCAGCGCGGCCAGGTAGATCGGGATTCGCTGCTGGATCGGCCGGATGCTGAGCTTCAGCGCCTTGCCAGGGCCGTCGGGCAGCGGCAGGTCGATCGTCTCGCCGTGGAACTCCACCTTCTGGTGCTCCAGGGCCAGGCGCACGACCGCCATGTACTCGCGCGTGCGCTGCAGCTGCTTGCCGAATCGGACGCCGTGGAAGCCCTCCGAGACCTGCGGCCCCGACGTGCCGAGGCCCAGGATGAGGCGCCCGTTGGAAAGGTTGTCGATGGTGGCCGCGGTCATCGCGGTCATGGCCGCGCTGCGCGCGGGGATCTGAAAGATGCCTGCCCCGAGCTTGATGCGCGACGTGCCGGCGGCCAGCCAGGCGAGCGGCGTGGCGGCGTCGGAGCCGTAGGCCTCGGCGGTCCACAGCGAGTCGTAGCCGAGCCGCTCCGCGGCCTGGGCGATCTCCAGGCCCGCCTCGGCCGTCATGCCGAAGCCCCAGTAGCCGATCATCACCCCGAGCTTCATTCGGGGCGTATCCTCACATCGAAATGATGTTCCACAGTGGGTTCATCCTGCTGGGGTTGATCCCGCTCCTGTTGGTGGGCGGCCTGATCGCGCTGGTCGTCTGGGCCATCACCCGTCAGCCGCAGCACGTGCTGCCGGCTCCGCCCTACGGGCCTCCGGCACAGCCGATGCCGCCGCACGAGTCGCCGCTCGACATCCTGGCGCGGCGGTTCGCCGCGGGCGAGATCTCGGCCGACGAGTATCAGAAGGCGCGGGATCTATTGAAGGGTGATAGCAAGAGCTAGCGTCCCCACCTGACCTCCCCACATGGTGGGGAGGGAAAGGTCTTCTACCGCCCGCTTACCAGCAGGTAGAGCAGGAATCCGTTCAGGCTCACTATCACCGTCACCACCGCGGTGGCGACCGCTGTCGTGACCGGGCGGTTCACCAGCGTTCCCATCAGCTTCTTGTCACGGCAGAAGAGCAGCAGCGGGATCAGCGCGAACGGGATTCCGAAAGACAGCAGGACCTGGCTCAGCACCAGGGCGCGCGACGGGTCCAGGCCGATGCCGATCACGACCAGCGCGGGTGCCATCGTGATTGCGCGGCGCAGGAACAGCGGGATGCGGCGGCGGATGAATCCCTGCATCACGATCTGACCCGCGAGCGTCCCGACCGACGAAGAGGAGAGTCCCGACGCCAGCAGGCCAAGGCCGAACACCTTGTCAGCGCCGTGGTCGAGCGTGCCGCCCAGCGCGTTGAACGCCTGGTCGAGGCCCTGCAGCGGCCCGATGGTCCGGCCGTGGAAAGCAGCGGCCGCGACGGTCAGCATCGCGATGTTGATGAGGCCCGCGATGCCCATCGCGATGACGACGTCCCAACGCTCGAAGCGAAAGATCTTTTCCTTCTGCTTGGCGGTCGCGCCCACCACGCGGCGCTGCGTGAGCGCCGAGTGCAGGTAGATGACGTGCGGCATCACGGTAGCGCCGAGGATGCCGGCGCCCAGCAGGATGCTTTCGGTGCCGTCGAATCGAGGGATGAACAGGCCGCCAGCAACGCCTGACAGCGAGGGCCGCGACAGCACCGCCTCGAACGCGAAGGCGACGACGATCACACCGACCAGCGCGGTGATGACGGCCTCGAAACCCCTGAAACCGCGCGACTGCAGGGAAAGGATCCCGAACGCGGCGAAGGCGGTGATGATGCCGGCAACGAAAAGCGGGATGGCCGGGAACAGCAGGTGGATGCCGATCGCGGCGCCGATGAACTCCGCGAGGTCCGTCGCCATCGCGATGACCTCGGCCTGAATCCAGAGCCCGAACACCGCGGGTCGCGGAAAGCGCATGCGCGAGACCTCGGCCAGGTTCATGCCGGTCGCGATGCCGAGCTTCGCGCTCATCGACTGAATCAGCATCGCCATGAGGTTCGCCCCCAGCACGACCCACAGCAGCATGTAGCCGTACTGCGCGCCGCCGGCGATGTTGGTCGCGAAGTTGCCCGGGTCGACGTACGCGACCGCGGCCACGAAGGCCGGGCCGAGGAACGGGAGCAGGGCGCGTAGGCCGCGCGTCTCGCCGTTCAGCGCCCTCTCGGCGGCCTTGAGGACGCGCTCCTCGCCCGGAAGGGCTGTCGGCGCCGGCTCCATGCCAACCCAGCGCAGCGGCTGCTCGACCAGGCGGCGCGCTTCAGCGCGAACGTTCAATGTCGGCCTCTACGTAAACGGCGCGGGCAAGGCCAAGCGGGATGCTCGCCCGCCGGCCCTTGATGCGGCACTCGATCGGCGACTCGAACTCGCTCACGAGCAGGACTTCGATCCGCGTGCCGGGCCCAAGACCGCGGCGCTCGAGCCCTCGCAGCAGGGCGGGGTCCTCATCGGAAACGCGCTGCACCCGCACCTTCTCGCCCGCCCTGCAGTCGCTGAGCGCGCGGTCGCTGAGCGGGCGCACCTTGCCGGCGAGGCTCGGGATGGCCTGCCCATGCGGGTCCAGCTCCGGCCGGCCGAGCAGCTCGAAGATTCGAGCCTCCATCCGCTCCGAGATCACGTGCTCGAGTCGCTCAGCCTCGTCGTGGACCTCGCTCCAGGTGTAGCCCAGAACCTCGACCAGGAACATCTCGAGCAGGCGGTGGTGGCGGACGAGCTCGAGGGCGATCTTCCTGCCTTCCTTTGTCAGCTGCTGGCCGCGGTACCTGTCGTGCTCGACCAGGCCCTGGGCGGTGAGCCGGGCGACCATCTCGCTGACCGACGGCGACGAGATGCCCAATCGCTGGGCCAGCTCTCGCGTCGGAACCGGCCGCTGGTCGCCGCGCAGCAGGTAGAGGGCCTTCAGGTAGTCCTCCTGGGAGCGGGTGAAGGCGCTGCGGCGCTCGAGTGCGATCATCTAGGCATGCCTACTATGAAGTATAGGCAAGCCTAACTTTCACCGTTAACGTTAGTACTTAAGCCCTAACCCTGACCATTTCCCGCGAGCGGGAGAGGGAAACCTATGCTTCGCAGGTGCGGGACCGAGGAGCAACGCGAGCCCTCGTCCTCGGCGCGCTGTCCATGCCCTTCGGCTTGCTGGCGCCGTTCGCGATCTGGTCGGGCAGCCGCTCGCTGCGCCGTATCCGGTCTTCGGGCGGGCAGGTGACTGGCTCGTGGTCGGCCGCCCTCGGCGTTGCAGCCGGAATCGTCGGCGCGGCGTTCGGCATCGGCGGGGTCGTCTTCTGGCTCTTCCTCTCCTGATGCGCCGCACCATCGCCCGCGTCGCCGCCGTGGTGGTGGTCGTGGTCATCGCGGCTTTCTCCTATCCGGGCGCGATCCTCATCTCGATCGCCGTCCACCTGACACCCACGACCAGGCCCTCAGCCTTTCCCGTCACGCCCGGCGGTCTCGAGTGGCTTCACGTCGAGCACGCGCCAGACATGACGCCGTTCATCGCCGACCAGGAGGGACGAAGGATGCTGCTGCACGGCGCGATCCCTGCCGGCCTCATCGACTTCTGGTCGGGCACCGACTACTCGGTCACCGACACACCGCCCTACTACCCCATCGATCCGGCCGCATACGACGGCAAATGCCCGGCGAACTCGTCAGCAATCGCCACGCCGCCGCTGTGCCAGGACGACATCAAGAGGATGGCGGCGCTCGGCTTCAACTCGGTGCGCCTGCCGATGTCGTGGAGCCTGCTCGAGCCCGAGCGCGGAAAGTTCAGCGAGCAGTACATCGATCGCGTGGCGCAGGTCGTGGGCTGGGCCCGCGATGCCGGCGTGTACGTGATCCTTGACATGCACCAGAACGCGTACTCGCGCTACGTGGGACGCTCCAACCCGCCGCCGCTGCCGGGCGGGGCCGCGATCAGCCTGCGCTACTACACCGGCGCGCCGCGCTGGGCGACGTTCACCGACAGCCTGCCCTCTGAGTGGTACGCGGGCCAGCGTGAGGTGAACCCTGCGGTCTTCGACGCAACGACGAGCTTCTGGTACAACCGCGCCGGCATCCAGGACGAATACATCGCCACCGTCGCGCACGTGATGAGTCGCTTCAAGGACGACAGCACGGTGGCGGGCATAAGCATCTACAACGAGCCTTTCCCGGGGTGGAACCTCTCGCCGGGCTTTGAGGACCTGCTCCTCTTCCCGTTCTACCGGCGCGTGATCGACGCCATCACCGGCGCGCGTGACGGCCTGCCGTGCCCGACGCACGTGTTCATGCCCGCGCCGTGCGGATACCCCGACCTCGGCGTGCACGACCTGCGCCACCTCGTGTTCCTTGACGCCGGCCTGCTGCGAGAGGTGACCGACTTCCCCACCCACCTCGGTCTGCCGGTCAGCTCGTATCCGAACCTCGTGCTCGGCATCCACGCTTACACGCACGTGTACACGATCGATCACCTCATCGACCAGAAGACGCCGCCTGACAAAGCCGGCTATCCGTGGGGCGGATACGACCAGAGCTACTACTGGGGAGAGCGCGAAGCGCGCGGGATCGGCGCAGCGCTTTTCGTGACCGAGTTCGCCAACGACCCGGGCAAGGATTCGACCGAGCTCGCGAGCCAGCTGCGCGAGCAGGAGATCCACCTCACGGGCTTCGCGTTCTGGACGTGGATGGAGAACTGCGGCGGCGGAAACAACAAGCCGTACGGGGTGTTCGACGGAATCGACTGCACCACTACCAGGGCGCAGCCGTCGAGCGGCTGCATCCGCCAGAGCCGCGCTGCGATGCTGGCGCGCGTCTATCCGGAGGCTTCGTCGGACCCGAACCTCACTTACAGCTACGACCCCTTGACCGGCTATTTCGCGATGCGCGCCAACGGCAAATTCGGCGATCCGGCCACGGTGGTGGTGGTGCCGTCGGTGGTGAACGGCTCGGTCACCGTCGGAGGCGCGGTCGCGGGCGAGCCGTCGATCGC
>VBIA01000200.1 GCA_005879985.1 Chloroflexota bacterium
GACGGCGATCACCGTGACCGGCAGCGCGGTCGCCATCATGCCGATCGCCTGCCCCGCGATGATGTTGGTCGCGTGACCGGTCACCGACGCCTGCGCGATCAGGTGCACCGGCCAGTAGCGCGTCTCGGTGAAGAACTCGGTGATGGCGACGATGAGCACCGTCGTCACCACGCCGATGAGTCCAGCCCAGAAGAGGTTGTTCGGATCAACTACCCCCCCGCCGGCCGTCAGGTAGCCGTTGGACGTCATGTACCGCGTGACAAACCAGAAGCCGGCGACGGCGATCGCCACGGCCACCAGCAGGCCCGCGTACAGCGCGCCCATGATCCAGCGCGGGTTGTAGACGCGCACGAAGAAAGTGCCGACGATCGAGCCCACCACGCTCACTGCGCCGAGCAGAAGCGGGTAGATCACCCAGCCGATCTTGCCCGGGAACAGCAGCGAGCCCAGCAGCATTGCCGCGATCATCGTCACGGCGTACGTCTCGAACAGGTCGGCGGCCATGCCGGCGCAATCGCCCACGTTGTCGCCGACGTTGTCGGCGATCACCGCAGGATTGCGAGGGTCGTCCTCGGGGATGCCGGCCTCGACCTTGCCCACCAGGTCGGCGCCGACGTCTGCGGCCTTCGTGTAGATGCCACCGCCCAACCTGGCGAAGACCGACACCAGGCTCGCGCCAAACGCAAGACCGACCAGCGCGTAGGGGTCCTTGAACACGAGATACGCCACCGACACGCCGAGTAGGCCAAGGCCCACGACCATGAAGCCGGTGACCGCGCCGCCCCGAAATGCGACCTGCAGCGCCTTGTTCAGACCGCCACGCGCTGCCTCGGCGGTGCGCAGGTTCGCTCGCACCGAGATGTTCATCCCGACGTAGCCGGCCGCCGCCGACAGGACCGCGCCGACGATGTACAGGGCGGCGGTCGTCCAGCCGATGGCGATTCCGATGACGACGGCGACCACCACGCCGATGATTGCTATGACCGTGTACTGGCGGTTCAGGTACGCGGACGCGCCCTCCTGGATGGCGGCGGCAATCTCCTGCATGCGTGCGTTGCCGGGCGGCTGACGCAGCACAACAAAGATGAGGGCGATTGCAAAAATGACGGCCGCGGCGCCGCCCGCGACCGCATAGAAGGCTGTGCTCGAATCCATACGCGACCCACAAGGTTAAAGGAAGCCAAAACCTCGACGTCGGACCGCGGTGATGAAGATGAGGTTGCTCTGGTCCTGCTGCGTGAGCACGAGCGGTAGCGCCCGCGCCGGTTTGGGCGGCAGCGCGATCAGCGCATCCTCACCCGCCAGCCATTGAAAGGACGCGAGGGCCAGCTCGAGGTTGGCGCCGCCGTTGTTGGGCGGCAGCGTGGCGTTCTCGGCGAAGGCCTCGGTGCCCACCAGCACGATGCGCGTCTTGCTCGATCCTGAGGAAGATTGCTCGAGCGTCTCCATCAGGGTGAATGGGCCTGACGCGTCACCGGCCTGCTTTTTCGTGACGTCCTGGCGGACCTGGGGTATCCCATACGCGCCGGACGTCGTGACGGCGAGATGCGCGGCGGTGGTGCCTGCCGGCGGCGTCCCGGTGATCGCGGTGCTGCGCGGGTAGAACGACTGGATGCCCTGGACATCGCTAGTGATCGGCGAGTGCCCGTAATTGATGACCACGGGGTTGGTCGGGTCCTGCACCGCGGCGCGACTCGGATCCGCCTCGACCACCAGCGCGCCTGAGAAGGCGACGACGTAAGGCTTGAGGACCGCGTTGAGCGCGGCGGTCGACTTCGGGTCCTTCGCCCAGGGCTCGGCAGCGACCAGCAAACGGCCGCCCGCGGCCAGGTAAGCATCGACGGCGGCGACCGGCTTGTCACCGATGGGCGTGGTCGGGTCGAGGATCACGAGCTCGTCACAATCGCTCGGGATCGCATTGACCCGCGAGAGGATCAGGTCGCGATGAGCGAAGTTGTTGCGAGTCAGCAGGCTCTCCACCGACGAGTAGCCGGTGCTCTTGCTGACGTCCGAGAGCTCGCGCTCGCCATCCCCCACCGCCCAGCACACCATCGGGACGCGGCTCGACTCGAGCTTCAGCAACGCGGACGTGAAGTCCTGCTCCGTCTGCGAGCCCGGCAGCAGGAGCTGCGTCTTGCCGTTGTAGTCGAGCACCACCGTGTCGGCCTCGGTCACGTTGTAGCTCTTCACGTCGGCCACGTCGGTGTCGACGTTGGCGCTGCGGTAGTGCACGCGCGAGCTCTGCTGCGCGTACAGCGCGATGAGTGCTTCGGTCTCGGCCTGGTCGCCGGGCTGCGTGGGACGGAAGAGTCCGATCACGTGCAGGTCAGAGGTCAGGTTGCGCGCGGCCAGCACCGACTGCGGCGCCAGCGTGTTGTTGCCGTAGCGCGTCAGGTCCCACGCCTGCCTCGATTTCGACGCGAACACGTTGGCGGCCACGAGCGCGGCGAGCAACGCGACACCGAGCAGGACGCTGGCCGCGATCGATCGTCCGCGACCTCTCATCCCCACCGCCTCGACGACAGCAGCCTTTCGGTCAGGAATAGTGGGAAAACGACGAGCGACGCCCAGTAAAGGACATCACGCAACGCGGCCTGGCCGAGGGTGAAGGACTGGTAGCGGTTGAAGCCGCCCACGTAAGAGAAGAAGAGGTTCGCAGGCGGCGCGACGAAGTAACCGATGATGTAGCCAGCGTACCACACGACCAGCAGCACGATCATGGCGAGGAAGAAGGCGATGATCTGGTTGCGCGTGAGGCTCGACATCAGGAGCCCGATCGCCACCGCGGCGCCGCCGACAAGCACAAGCCCGAGATACGTGGCGGCGATGAGCCCGAGGTCGAGGTCGCTCTTGTAGACGCGCAGGATCGCGACGTACACGAGCGTGACCGCCAGCAGCATCAGGTAGAACGCAAAGCCGCCGAGCCATTTGCCGAGCGTGAGCTCCCAGTCGCGCACAGGCGAGGTGAGGAGGAGCTCCAGCGTCCCCTGGGCGCGTTCCTCCGCGAGCAGCCGCATCGTGATGAGCGGAATCAAGACCGGAACCAGGAACGTCGTGATCACGCCGAACACGCCGTCCATCGAGGCCTGCTGGCCCGCGATCACTGTGAAATAGAAGCCGAAGCTCGAGACGAGGAATGTGAAAATACCCGCGACCACCCAGCCCACAGGCGAGACGAAAAGCGCCGTTACGTCGCGTCGTGCGATCGCGAGCACGTTCGGCAGCCCGGTCGGACGCAGCGCACGCTGGATGGCGTCGGCGGTGGTTTCTTCGGCCGGCTCGGCGCGTCTTGCCGGCGCTCTTTTGCGGGGCGGCGGGGCGGGCGTCCGCGCCGCTCGCGATGGGCCGGCCGCGGCCGCCGGCAGCGGTGAGGCGGCTGCTCGCGCGAGCTGCTTGTGGTGCTTGGCCCGAGCCTTCCGCTTGGCTGACTTGCTCAACTTCCGTCTTCCGACCGGGTGAGCTGGAGGAAGACGTCCTCGAGGCTCAGCGTGCGCGCCTGCACCTCGAGCAGCCCGAAGCCGCCTTCGATCACCGCGCGCGACAGGGCCTCGCGCAGGTCCGGCATGCGAGTGCTGACCACCAGACGCACGACCCCGCCTTCGGCAGGGCTCGACGAAAGCGCGTCAACGCCCTGGACTTCACGAAGGGCCGCTTCCACCTCACCGGCGTCACCGCGTACGACGAGCTCCACCTCGTGCTTGCGCCCGGTGCCGATGCGCTGCGCGAGCTTGCCCGGCGCGCCGTCGGCGACCAGCCGGCCCTCGTTGATGATCAGGACGCGCTCGCACGTGGCCTCGACTTCCGAGAGGATGTGGCTCGAGAGCACGACGGTCCGGTCGCGACCAAGCTGCTTGATCAGGTCGCGCGTCTCGCGCGTCTGTCCGGGGTCGAGACCGGCGGTCGGCTCATCGAGGATGAGGGCCTCGGGTTGGTGCACTATCGCCTGCGCCAGGCCCACGCGCTGGCGAAGACCACGCGAGAGCCTGCCGATGACCTCGTCGCGCCGCTCGCCGAGTCCGCATGCGTCGACCGCGTCATCGACGCGGGCCCGTCGCCGCGACGGGGGTACACCGCGCAGCTTGCACATCAGCGTGAGAAAGCCGGCCACGCGCATCTCGTTGTAGAGAGGCGCGGTCTCAGGCAGATAGCCGATGCGGCGGCGCACCTCGAGCGATTCCGAGAACACATCGAAGCCGCCCACGCTCGCCGACCCGGACGTGGCGCCGATGAAGCCGGTGAGGATGCGCATGGTCGTGGACTTGCCGGCGCCGTTCGGGCCTAGGAACCCGAGCACCTGGCCGGATGGGACAGAGAACGTCACGTCCTGGACGGCCGCGCGCTCGCCGTAGTACTTGGTAAGGCCCTGGACTTCGATCAAGCGCGGGAATTCTCTCAGTAAGTAAG
>VBIA01000224.1 GCA_005879985.1 Chloroflexota bacterium
ATAGCCACAGCAGCGACCGCGCCGCTCACCCTCTACTTCCTGGCCGACGGCGCACAAGATGATTCCACCGTCGTGCAGCGCATCACGCAATTCCTCGATTCAGCGACTCGAACGCTTGACATCGCCATCTACGACCTCCGCCTTGAATCGGCCCCGGCCGACGTGCTGCTCGCGTCGATACAGGCGGCCATCAAGCGAGGCGTGCGGGTACGTCTCATGTTCAACGAGGACCACGCGCAGAAGATCCCGGTGCCGCCGCCGCCAGAGATCGACTTCGCCTTTGTCGACAAGCTGAAGGCTGCGGGCGTTGCCGTCACACCCGTGCCGGGCATCCCCGACCTCATGCATCACAAGTACGTGGTGCGCGACGGCGCCGCGGTGCTCAGTGGATCCACCAACTGGACCAACGACTCATGGACGCGCGAGGAGAACGTCATCGTCACCGTCGCCTCGCTAGAGCTCGCGAGCGCGTTCACGCAGGACTTTGAGGAGCTCTGGCAGCAGCGGGTGGTTGCCACCTCGGGGCGCGTGAACCAAGGATGGGTGCAGCTCGCCGACGGCACTGGTGTCCGTGTCTACTTCTGTCCGGGGCGCGCGCTGAAGCTCGTGCATTCGATGTCGCGGTCCATCGCGTCGGCGCGCAACCGCATCCGCGTGTGCTCGCCCGTGATCACCTCGGGCCCCATCCTCGGCACGCTCGCCGAGGCCATCGAGCATCAGAGCGCTGTCATCTCCGGTGTGTACGATGCGACCCAGATGGACGAGGTGCAGAGCCAGTGGGCGGAGCAGCCCACCGCGTCATGGAAGATCGCGGCTTTCAAGACCATCGTCGCCTCGGCGCGCTTCGGCTCGAAGCGCTCGACGCCCTACTCGAGCGGATCCGTGCACGACTTCATGCACGCCAAGATCCTGGTCGCCGACGACTACGTCTACATGGGCAGCTTCAACCTGTCGCACAGCGGTGAGATGAACGCCGAGAACGTGCTGCAGGTCCAGAGCAAGACGATCGCGGACCAGTGCGCCGCCTACGTCGAGCAGATGACGGCGCGCTACGGCGGTCCGCACGTGACGAGCCCCTAAGCGCTGCCGAGAGCGCGTTTCCTCTGGCTCGGCGCCGGACTGGCCGCGCTGGCGCTCATCGCTGCGACCTTCGCGCTGCTCCGCCTGCAGCCGACGAGCGGAACGCTGCTCATCGTGGCTTCGGGCCATTCGGCTGATTCGATCGCCGGCGCGCAGCTGCGCATCCAGGGTCCCGCGGGCTGGTCCGCGGTCGGCACGGTTTCCGGCTCGGTGCCCGCGGCGCCAGACGAGCGCGAGCTGCTCGCCGTGCCGGTGCCTGCCGGCACGTACACCGGCATCAGCCTGGGCGACGACGTCGCGCGGGTCGACATCGACGTGGCCGCGGGGCAGGTCGAGCCCGTCCTGATCGGCATCGAGGGCGGAAGGCTCATCGCCGGCGCCGCCTACGCCGGCAACGACCAGCTGAACCTCGGCCTCGGCGAGCTCGCCGGCAAGTTCGTCTCCATGCCCGCTTTCGGGCTGCAGGACCAGGACGGCAAGCCGTTCGACAACGCGACGGCCGCGGGCCAGGACCTGGTCATCGCCGCCTTTCACACCACGTGCCACCAGACATGCCCGCTGTACACGGCCCTCTTCTTCCAGCTGCAGCGCAGGCTGCCAGGAGGCGTGCGGCTGGTCGAGGTCACGACCGATCCAGGCACCGACACGCCGGCCGCGCTGCACGCGTACGCGCAGTCGATCGGCGCGGGTTGGACGTTCGCGACCGGCTCGGCCGACGCGCTGACCGCGTTCTGGAAGCCGTTCGGCGTCGAGCTCGCGACCGGCGACAGCCACGTGTCGACGCTCGCGCTTGTCGACAGGCACGGTTACGTGCGCCTGGTCTATCGCGGCGTCCCGGCTGTCGGCCACGACGTGCCGCCGCAGCTCGTCACCAGCCTCGGCGCCGATGGCCTGCACGAACTCGCGTCAGGTGGCGACGGATGGGGATCGGCCGAGGTGCTGAAGGCGCTGCTCACGATCACCGGTCCCATCGTGCCGGCGACCCAGCCCGGCGGCCGCGCGCCGGCGTTCTCGCTGACCGCCACGGATGGCACACGCGTAAGCCTCGGATCGCTCGCGGGCAAGCCGCTGGTGATCAATTTCTGGGGCACGTATTGCCCGCCGTGCAAGGCCGAGATGCCCATGCTGCAGCGGGTGATGGCGGCGCAGTCGTCGGCCCAGCTCGTGCTGGTGAACGAGGGCAACAGCAGGCAGGCGGCCACCGACTTCCTTCGCGCGCTGGGCGTGACGAGCGCGTCGCTGCTTGACTCTGATCTCTCAGTCGGCCACGCGTACGGGGCGATCGCGCTGCCCACGACCGTGTTCGTCGCCACCGACGGCACCATCGCCTCGCGCCAGGTGGGCCAGCTCGACGAGCGCGTCCTGGATGCGGAGCTCGCCACTCTGGGACACTAAACCGGCATGACTGCGGTCGCGCTATCTCGACGCGTCTTCCTGCTGGCCGCGATCTTCGCCTACCTGCAGATCGCCCTGGGCGGCGTCGTGCGCGTGACCGGTTCCGGCCTCGGATGCCCCGACTGGCCGCTCTGCCACGGACGGCCTTACCCGCCCGCGGACCTGAACGCGATCATCGAGTACTCGCACCGCACGGTCGGCGCGATCACCGGCGTGCTCATCATCGCCACCGTCGTGGCG
>VBIA01000074.1 GCA_005879985.1 Chloroflexota bacterium
TTTCGCGATCAAGCACGAGCTTGCGCCAGCGCTCCACCCAGTCGGTGCCCCCAACCTGAATCGCCGTGGCTTCCACAACCCCCACCCTACCTACTCTCAGAACCTGGGGACAAACCGGGGAGAAGCGGTGCGGGGCTACCATGCGCCTGTGGAGTTCTCCCCCTCTGAAGCCGTGCTTCTGAGCCGCTACTTCACCAACCTCGACCGGCCTGTATTCGCTCTGCGCAACCTGCCGGAAGTGGTGAAAGGAGCGCTGTTCTCGCGCTACTCACGGACCGAGAAGAGCCTGCGCCGCGTGCTCCTGGACGAGTTCATCAACGATCCCGAGTCGGGGTTCGCGGGCATCGTGGGCGACACGCCGGCGGCGGACGACATGGTGGCGGTGAAGCGTGCGGAGGAGTTCTACGAGCGCGTGCTGGTCGGCTACGGCGACGACTCGGTCGCCGAGCTCGCCGGCGCGCATGTGGCGGTGGAGCGGGTCTCGACGCTGGCCGCCAAGGCGCTGGAGGACAGCCGCATCGGCATCTCCCCGCTGGAGAAGTCGACGCGTTACGTGCGCTTCGACCGGCCCGGGCCTGACGGCCGGCGTCTTTACCATCGCGGACCGGAGCTCTCCCACCCCGACTATGAGCCGGCGGCGGACGCGCTCTTCGAGACGTTCAGCAGCCTGCTGGAGCCGCTGACCAACGCCATCCGCGAGCGCTTTCCAATCGAGCCCGACGAGACCGAGCGGGCGTGGAAGTCCGCGACGCGTGCGAAGGCGCTCGACCTGCTGCGCGGACTCCTGCCGGCCGGCACGCTCACGAACCTCGGGCTGTTCGGCAACGGCCGGGCGTTCGAGTACCTCATCACCAAGATGTCAGCCAGCGAGCTGCCCGAGTGCCGGACCCTCGCAACCGACCTGCACCGCGAGCTGGGCGAGGTCATCCCGTCCTTCATCAAGAGGGCGATCGATGACCGCCACGGCAAGCCCGCAGCCGACCGGCTCGGCAACATCCGCACCTCGCTTCAGAAGGTCGCGCGGAGGACCGGGGGCGCGGCCAAGCCCGGCGTCAGGCTCTTGAGCTACGACGCCGACGCCGAGCGGAAGGTCGTCCAGGCCGCGCTGTACCCCTACTCGGACACAGCGCTCGACAGCTCCGTCCAGGCGGACCCCGACGCGGTGCTCGAGGCCCTCCTCGGGGGCCGCGCCAACCGCCGGCAGCGAGCGCCAAGGGCGCTCGAGCGTGCCCAGTACGAGTTCGAGATCGTCGCCAACTTCGCGGCCTACCGCGATCTCCACCGTCACCGCATGCTCACCCAGGACCGCCAGCTGCTGGGCACGTCGCTTGGCTACGACCTGCCGCCCGCGCTGACCGAGCTCGGGATGGACGGCGCGTTCCGGGGGGCTGTGGACGCGGCCACCGCCGCCCACCGGCGGATGGAGGCCGATATCGGCCCGGCGCTCGCGCAGTACGTCGTCCCGCTCGCCTACCGCCTGCGGTGGTTTTTCTGCGTCAACCTGCGCGAGCTGTACCACCTGTGCGAGCTGCGCACGACCCCGCAGGGCCATCCCGACTACCGGTTCGTCGCGCAGGAGATGTTCCGGCTCGTGTCCGAAGTACACCCCCGGCTGACCCGCTACGGGACCTTCGTCGATATGGGTCCGGGCGACGAGCTGGAGCGCCGGAGGTCTGAGCGCCGTTGGGACGAAAAACTCCGGACGCTTGGCGGTCCGGTGCTATAGCATCAGCGCCAGTAGTTCAGGGGAGGGACAGATGCCGTCAGATTCCGACTTGTCGCCCGAGCAGGACCGCCGCATGGCCAAGAGGCGCTCAGAAGTGGAGCGCCGTTTCGGTGAGCGCCGCAGCCCGGAGCGGGCAGCTCCCGGCCGGCGCGTGGTCTTCATCGACCGGCGCGTAACCGAGCGCCGCACCGCGCAGAACCTGGCCTACCAACCGGCCTAGCGCGGTTCCCCTCTCCCGCTTACGGGAGCACAAATTAAGCGCGGGCAGCGCGTCCTGATCGCGCCTGGCGCGCAGGGTTAGGGTGAGGGTGTGAGCAGATCAGCCCTCATCGTCCACGGCGGCGCCGGCCCGGTCCCGCCGTCCGAGCTCGCGGAAAGGCAGGCCGCCGTCGAGCGCGCGCTCGAAGCAGGCTGGCAACGCATCGGCAGCGGCGCGCTCGAAGCAGCTGTTGCCGCGGTGCGCCACATGGAGGACGAGCCTCTCCTCAACGCCGGCATCGGTGCGTGCCTGAACGCCGACGGGGTGGTCGAGCTGGACGCCGGCGTCATGGACGGGCGGGACCGAAGCGCCGGCGGCGCGGCCTGCCTGCGCGACGTCCGGCATCCGATCGACCTGGCGCTGGCCGTGATGCGAGACGGCCGGCACGTGCTGCTTGCGGCCGACGGCGCATCCCGATTTGCGCGCGAGCACGGCGTCGAGATGGCCGACCCCTCGACCTTCATCACCGACCGCAAACGCCAGGAGCTGGCCCAAGGTACTGACACTGTCGGGGCGGTGGCGCGCGACGCCGATGGCCACGTGGCGGTAGCCGTGTCGACGGGTGGCCGGACCGGCAAGCTGGCCGGCCGAATCGGCGACTCGCCGATCCCGGGCGCAGGTCTCTACGCCGACGACCGGCACGGTGCGGTGTGCGGAACAGGGGTGGGCGAGGCCTTCATGCGCCTCGGCCTCTGCCGTGTGGCGATCGTGGAGCTCGAGCACGGCATGGACCCGACGGAGGTCGCGAAAAAGGCGATCGCGTGGCTCGGGCGCTCGATGAACGCCGTCGGCGGCATCATCCTGATCGGCCGCGAGGGCGATCCGCAGGCCGCGTTCAACACGCCCGCGATGCCGTGGGCCCAACGCGTTGACTGATTCCGGCAACACAGGCGAGCTAATCGCGCTGGCGCTCAAACGCGCCGGCACGAGCCACCTCTTCACATTGAACGGCGGCCACATCTGGCCCATCCTGACCGGTGCCACGGAGCACGGCATCCGCATCGTCGACGTGCGTCACGAGCAATCGGCCGGCTTCGCGGCCGAGGGATGGGCCAAGGTGACGCGGGAGTGCGGTGTGGCCGCGGTCACGGCCGGGCCAGGCGTCACCAACGCCGTCACCGCTCTCGCCCAGGCGCAATCCGGCGACAGCCCGATGCTCGTCCTCGGCGGCCGCGCGCCCGTCGCGCGCTGGGGCATGGGCTCGCTCCAGGAGATGGATCACGTCGCCGTCGTGAAGACGCTGACGAAGCAGGCGGTGACGCTCGCATCGCCTGAGGAGGCGTTCGCGTGCGTGCTCCAGCTCACGCGCACGGCGCTGAGCCGCCGCACGGGTCCGGTGTTCATGGACATTCCGATCGACGTTTTCTTCGGGGCAGCCGACCTGCCCGAGGCCACCGAGCACCTCACACCCGACCCCGGGCCGCCGCCAGACCCCGATGCGGTCCGGCGCGTGGCAGGTCTCATCCGTGATGCGCAGCGCCCCGCCGTCATCGCGGGTGGCGCGGTCTGGTGGGCGCATGCGGAAGACGAGCTGCGCCGCTTTGTGGAAGCCGCGCACCTGCCGACGTCGGTCAACGGCATGGCGCGCGGCATGCTGCCGCCCGGCCATCCGCTGTTCTTCTCGCGCGCTCGCGGCCAGGCCCTCGGTCAGGCGGACCTCATCCTCGTCGTCGGCGTGCCGCTCGACTTCCGCCTCAACTTCGGGCAGTCCCCGGTCTTTGCCGACGACGCGAAGATCGTCTACGTCGACGTGGACGACCATCGCAAGCACAGGCCGGCGGGGGTCTCGATCCTCGGCGACGTGAAGGCCGCTCTGGCGGCGTTGGGTGCGGCCGCGGACGGAACGCCGGAGCGGCACGACTGGCTCGAGCAGCTGAGGAAGGCGGAGGCAGAGGGGCGTGCGCGCGACAAGACGATGATCGAATCGGACTCGTCGCCGGTTCACCCCGCCCGACTGATCGCGGAGGTCAACCGCTTCGCCGACCCTGACGCGATCATCGTCGGCGACGGAGGCGACTTCGTGTCGTTCGCCGGGAGACTCGTCGAGCGCAAGAAACCCGGCCTGTGGATCGACCCCGGCCCGTTCGGCGCGCTCGGCTCGGGCTCCGCCTACGCGATGGCCGCTAAGCTGGCCCACCCCGACCGCCAGGTCATCCTGCTGTCCGGCGACGGGGCGTTTGGCTTCTCGGCCATGGAGTTCGACACGCTGGTCAGGCACAAGGTGCCGGTCGTGTGCGTCATCGGCAACAACGGCATCTGGGCGCTGGAGAAGCACCCGATGCAGAGCATGCTCGGCCTCAGCATCGCCGCCGACCTGGCGCCGCGGACGCGCTACGACCAGGTGGTGGAGGCGCTCGGGGGCCTCGGCCAGCTGGTCGACAGGCCCGAGCAGATCCGGCCGGCGCTGGAGCGGGCGTTCAAGGCGGGCGTGCCGGCCTGCATCAACGTTATCTGCGACCCGGACGCGGAATATCCGCGATCATCAGTGCTGATGTGAGCACTCAGCTCAAGCCGGTGGTCGAGGCCGACGAGTGGCGCACCGCGCAGGCCCAGTTCGACGAGGCCGCCGAGCTGATCAAGCTCGAGCCGTGGCTCCGCGAGGTGCTGCGCGAGGTCCAGCGCGAGTTCGCCTGCACGTTCCCGGTGAAGCTCGACAACGGGCACATTCGGATGTTCACGGGCTACCGCGTGCAGCACAACATCAACCGCGGCCCGGCCAAAGGAGGCATCCGCTACCACCCAGACGTGTCCCTCAACGAGGTCAAGGCGCTCGCGATGTGGATGACGTGGAAATGCGCCGTGGTCAACATCCCGTTCGGCGGCGCGAAGGGTGGGATCATCGTCAACCCGATTGAGCTGTCGCCCAACGAGCTCGAGCACCTCACGCGGCGATTCGCAACCGAGATCTCGATTCTCATCGGCCACGACCGCGACATCCCCGCGCCGGACGTAAACACCAACGGCCAGACCATGGCCTGGATCATGGACACGCTGTCAATGCACCTCGGCTACTCGAGCCCGGCCGCGGTGACCGGCAAGCCCATCGAGGTCGGCGGCTCGCTGGGGCGCGTCGAGGCCACAGGTCGCGGCGTGACGATCTGCTCCGTTGCCGCGTTGGAGCATCTCGGTCGCAGCCCGCACCAGACCAAGGTCGCGGTGCAGGGATTCGGCAACGTGGGCAGCATCAGCGCAAAGCTCCTCGAAGAGGCCGGCTGCACGGTGGTCGCGGTCTCCGAGGACTACGGCGGCATCTACAACCCGCTCGGGCTTTCGATCAAGCGCCTGCTGGAGCACCGCGCGCGCGAGAAGACGCTGTACGGCTTTCCTGGCGCCACACAGATCGGCAACCAAGAGGTGCTCACCGTCGACTGCGACCTGCTCGTGCCTGCGGCCATCGGCAACCAGCTCACGTCGCGCAACGCGCGCGACGTCAAGGCGACGCTCATCGTCGAGGGCGCGAACGGACCGACCACTCCCGAGGCCGACGCCATCTTTCGCGAGCGCGGCATCTTCCTGGTGCCCGACATCCTCGCGAACGCCGGCGGGGTGACCGTGTCCTACTTCGAGTGGGTGCAGGACCTGCAGTCGTTCTTCTGGTCCGAGCACGAGGTGAACCAGAAGCTCAAGGCGATCATGACGCGCGCGTTCGAAGAGGTGCTGCACACGCGGGAGGAGCGAAAGCTCGACATGCGCATGGCCGCCTACGTGCAGGCGGTGTCCCGCGTCGCCGCCGCCACGCGCGAGCGTGGCCTCTACCCGTGACCGACGAGCGGATGCTGTGCGAGTGCCGGCACTCGGTGCTTGAAATGCGCGGCGACGGGTGCCGGTGCCGGCACTCGGTGTGAGCTAGCTACTCGTTGTAGAACTCGTCGTCCGCGCCCTGGTCCTCGACGAAGCGCCAGAACTCCTTGGCCCTGCCGTCCTTCGCCGGATGGATGATGTCGACGAAGCGGCTGGTGTGAGTGCGGCCGTGACGCGTCGAGGTCGCGGTGCCGATGACCACTGTGTGGTCCTCGCTGGCAAGGATGTCGTGCAAGTCGGCCTCGTAGGTGCCCTCGGTCAACTGCCCGAACTTCATGAGCAGCTCCATCACCGCTTGCTTGCCCTGGTACTCGCCCGCGATCGGGTTCTCGCCCCCGGAGTGCCACAGGATGTCGTCGTCGATCGTTTCCATCGCCTCGTCGAGGTGCTGCTCGTTGAAGGCCTGGTAGCCCTTGCGGGCCATCTCGATGTTGCGCTCGCGATCGCTCGCCATGTCCCACCTCCTGAACTCTTCAGCCGGCCATTGGAAATTGTGACCCGCTAGATCTCTCTTGTCCTGAAGCTCCAGATGCTCAGAAACAGGATCAGCGAAAACCAGACCGCGACCCACAGAAGGAACGCGACCGGTGGCGGATCGAGCGCCGCGAAGGGATTCGCGCGCGCGAATGCGCCGGCGCCGCGCAGCTGGGCCAGGATGACGTCGGGCTCCATCGCGTTGATGGCGCCGCGCCACAGGCCGTCGGTGGGGAGGATCAGCCGGCTGACGATGCCGACGTCCTGCACCGCCTCGTTCTGCAGCCCTGTGCCGATGTCGCCGACGATCCCGCCGATCCACGCCATGAGCCACGCGACGAGCGCGATGACGCCGCCGGTGATGCCCGATAGGCGCGTCGACAGGAGTAGTCCGAGCGACAGCAACGCAAGGCCTTCGAGTCCGACGTAGATGATCAGCTCGACGGGATGCGGGGGCACATACGTCGTCGCCCAGTCCACCGCCGTCATCTCGAGCGCGGCCGATCCGACCGCGTAGATCGTCACGAGAATCGCGAGCCCGAGCCACTTGCCGATCACGATCTCGCTGCGCCGCACAGGCCGCGCGAGGATCGAAAGGATGAGCCCGCTCTCGACCTCGTTGGAGATGAGCGGTCCGGCCACGACCGCCGCGCTCAGCGCGAGCACGCCGCTGTACACGAACGTCACGAAGATCAGCAGCTGGGAGCTGACGATGATCACCTCTTCGTGCGACGGCGGCTTGCCGTTCGGGCCGGTGACCGTGCTGATCTTGTAGAAGCCCCACGCCGAGATGCCGACGACGATGAGCGTGAGGATCACCAGCGCCAGCAGCAGCCGGCGCCGCGACGCCTCCTGCACCGTCAGCCGCGCAATGACCAGGACGGGTGGTAGCGCCGGCATCTAATCCTCGTCCAGCAGCTGGAGGAAGCGGTCCTCCAGCGTTTGATGTCGCGGCACCACCTCAAACACCCGGCCGCCCAGCTTGACCATCTCCGACACGAGCTCGGGAACTCTGTCGGCGGACAGCTTCGTGAACGTGATCTGCTCGCCCTCCACGTCCATCGGTCCGAAGGATTCAAGCGAGCTGTGGCCGTCGGCGGTCAGGCCGGTGACGCGGACGCGAACGGCCGAGCCTGTAAGCAGCTCCTGCATCGTGCCGCCGGCGATCACCCGCCCGTGGTCGACAACCGCCACGCGATCGCAAACCTGCTCGACTTCGCTCAACAGATGCGAGTTGAGGAAAACCGCCGTGCCGCGTGCCGCGAGCTCGCGGATGATGCCGCGGACGTCGTGCCTCCCCACCGGGTCGAGAGCCGAGGTTGGTTCATCGAGAAACACGAGATCCGGCTTGCCCAGCAGAGCGACGCCGAGGCCGAGCCTCTGCTGCATGCCCTTGGAAAACGTGCCGACCCGATCGCGGCCTCGCTCGGCCAACCCGACGGTGGTCAGGGTCCTGTCGATCTCCTCTTTCCAGGTCGAGCGCGGCAGCGGCGCGAGCTCGCAGTGCATGGCCAGCACTTCGCGCGCGGAGAGCCAACTCTGGTAGCGAAACAGCTCGGGCAGGTATCCGATCCGCCGCCGGGTCCCGAGGTTGCCGGCCGGCTGGCCCAGCACCCACGCCTCGCCCGACGTCGGCGCCAGCAGGCCAAGCAGCAGCTTCACGGCTGTGGTCTTGCCCGCGCCGTTCGGGCCCAGGAAGCCGAAGATCTCGCCGCGCGGCACCGTCATTGACAGGCCGGCGAGCGCGACGGTGCCCCCGAACCGCTTGGTCAGCTCGACTGTGTGGATCGCGGGTGACGAGGATGAGGCGACTGCACCCGAAGGCGCGGTCGCCTCTTTTTCAGCTACCCCAGCCACACGAGCAGGCTAGCGGAGCTGGTTCGCGATCGTCAGGATTTCCGACTGCTTCAGGGATCCGCCGACAAAGAAGACGTTGCCCTTGATCCACACCACGGCGGCGCCGGCGCCGGTGTTGTCGCCGAGCGCGACGCCCTGCACGCCCTGCACGGTGACGTCGGAGGAGGTGGCGTACCCGACCGGGACCGGGATGGGCAACGTGTGGGTCGGATCGCCGATCGCCTTGATGTCGGCGGCCAGCTGCGGGGTGATGCCAGGCTGCTTCAGCAGGTAATCCTCGAGCTCAGTGACCGAAACGCCTGTCGAGGTCACGACTGGGGCCTTTGACTCCGCCACGATCAGCTGCGGCAGCTCGAGCTGGCTGACGTCAGACGTGGACCCCTGCTTTAGATCGCCGAACACCTCGATAAGGGCCGGACCGACGGTCAGCGTCAGAGTGCTGCCGTCCATGCCGGCCGGCATCGGCGGCAGAGTCTTGCCCTGGGCTGCTGCGGCGGCTTGCGCCTTGGCGGCGCTGAAGGTGAACGTTGCCACCGCCTGCGGCACGACGACGTAGGTGACGTTCGTCGACACGGTCGACGGCAGAGTTCCCGCGTTGGGTGCCGAGAACCCGGCGACCTGCTCCGCGTTCGCCGCGGTCACGCCGATCTGGGGCTGCGGCTCCTTGGACCAGGCGAAGGTGCCGTAGGTGCTCAGGTCGGGCAGCGACTGCAGGTCGGCAACGGTCACGGGCACTGGCTTGACCTGCGTCGGCGCGAAGATCTGCGCCACGTTGGCCGACGCCGTGGCGATGACCGCGAGCACCACAGCGAATGCGAGCACCGCGATCGGCCGCCGTGAGGACTGCCGCAGGATTGGCAGGCGGAAGCCAAAGCGAGGCGCCTGGGACGGCGCTTCGGTTACGCGCTTGTACGCGGCGTCCGCGTCGAACGTCGCGGCGGGCAGCGCCAGAAGGCGGGTCGCGTCGGTTGCGTCGGCGGACGTTTTCGCATGCCGGTCCTGGCATTCGCCGCACGAGGCGAAGTGCTCCCGCTCCGTGCCGGTCACGGCATTCGGATCGTCGAACATACGGCGCAGCGCGCCGTCACTCAGGTGACTCACGGTTGACCTCCTTACGTAGCGCGGATTCCGCGCGTCTCAACAAAGTTCCAATCTGTCCGGTGCTCACGCCGACGGCCTCGGCGACCTCGGCGTAGCTCAATCCGCTCGAGCGCAGGACCAGCACCGCGGCCGGTTTCTGCGGCAGTCGGGCCAGCGCGGTGCGGAGCCGGCGCCGCTCCTCGTTGGCTTCAGCGATGCGCTGCGGGTCCAGCGCCTGGCCTGCCTCGTCGGGGGCGGCCGCGTGCTCCCGCTTCTCGCGACGGCGCCTGCCGCGCACGCGGTTGAGCGCCGTGTGCGCCGAGGCCCTGTACAACCAGGCGGCGGCGTACTGGGCTTTGGCCGAGTGCAGGCGGTGGAAGTCGATGAAGACCTCCTGCGCCACGTCCTCGGCCTCCTGGGCGTCGCCCAGGACGCGGTTGGCGATACCCGCAACGCGGTTGTATTCGGCTTTGAACAGAGCCTCGAACGAGTCCTGTTCGGAGCTCAAAGCATGCCTGCTGCGCTCAGAGGCAGCCTCCAGGTTCATGCCCACTGATTGATAAGCACCACGCGTGCTGGATTTGTGACAGGCTCACAGCCCGATCGACTGCTCCAGGCGCAGCAGCGCTCGGATGATGCCGTTGAAAAACGGTCCGCCCCAGATGCCGACCGAGAGCAGCGCGCCGAAGATCAGCACGATGTCGACGCTCACGCGGCCCTGGCGCTCCCAATACACGTCTTGCAGGTTCAGCCAGAGCGCGAACTCGTCGAGCGTGAGCGCGGCGCCGACGCCGAAGAGGATCGCCGTGAGGCTGGCGACCCAGCTTGAGCCGACGCCCACCTCGAGCAGCCAGACGTAGCCCACGACGATCAGCAGTGCGATGCCCCACACCAGGTGATGGATGTGGGTTCCGCCGGCGCTCACGTTGTGGAACGGGCCGATGCCGGCGCGGATCGAGATCGTGATCGCGCGCACGATTCCGAACGCCAGAAGAAATGCCAACGAAGCGAGGAACAGCCGCTCCCGCCGCTCGTCGTGGAAGTGGAATCGATAGATCCGGGAGAAGGCCTTCATGGCGCCGAGTCTCTACCCCGCGAGGTGCCTCTGGCGCCGGGCGTTGGACGCGATCGCGTCTTCGATCACGGAGAAGTCGTTGCGGTTGAGCATGTGGATGTGGCCCTGGAACGCGAGCGTCCAGTGCTCGGGCGGCCACTTACGCACGTAGTCGAGGCGATACGCGATGTCCTTGGCCGGCACCCAGTCGGCCTCATCGAGCAGGACGTCGGGGCGGATGTGCACTCGCCACGGGTAGTCCTCGTCGCGCCGCGCCGTCTTCCAGATGGGCGTGTGATCCTCGTACATCGGCGAGGCGATGGTGACCGTTGCTGCGAAGCCCATTCGACCGGTCACGTAGTACAGGAGCCTGTCGCCGACCCGCATCGATTCGACCCGCCGGCGGTGGCGCGTCTTCAGGCCCTGGATCGTGAACCCGTGCTCGCGCGTCTTGCGGAAGTTGTCGGGCGAGCTGACCACCATCCAGTACTGGCTCGCGCGGCCCTCAGCCTTACCGGACTTGCGTCGCCGGCGGCTCCTGCCTGACTTCGCCGCCGCGCCTTCCGCGGGCACGGACTGCTCTTCGCTGAACTCCTCCGCCACGAACGAATTGTCGGACTTAGCCGATGTCGGGCGCCGGGGTCGGGATCCTCTGGCCGTCGGTCGGCGGGCCGAGGTCCTCAGGCTCCGGCAGCAGCGCGGTCAGGTTGCGGATCTGAACGATGTGCGCCATCTCATGGCGCGACACGCGCCGGCAGATGTCAAGAAGAGTTACATCGCCCGCGTGGGGATCCGAGACGAGGCGCTCCCATTCGTTCCTGCCCCAGCCGTGCATCAGGTCGACGGTGCGCCGCCGGACGCGGGCGAAATCGTCCACAGCCTCCTGCAGCGGCCGGTCCAGGTCCTGCACCTGGAGCGGATCGATGGCGCTCGATAGGTCGGCAGTGTCAAGACCCTCGAGGTGCGCGCGTCTCAGAAGCGCGTCGACTCGGGTGCCCGATTCCAGAAGGTGTGCGATGAGTCCGCCGAGCGTGGGAAACGCGGGCCCGTGGCGGTACCGAAGCCTCGCCTCGTCGAGACCATAGACGAGGTCGCTGATCCGCTCCGGCACGGAGCTCATGAGCAGGACCGCGTCCGCGGGGCTGAGCTCCTCCTCGAGTTCCATCGACGCTA
>VBIA01000075.1 GCA_005879985.1 Chloroflexota bacterium
CGTCGCACCTGAAGCGCCTGATGCAGACATCGGCGTTCATCGGGCTGACGCGACCCGCTCCCTACGCGCTGCTCGCGCGCGCGGCCGGCGAGGACTTTGACCGCACCGTCAACTCCGCGGTGCGCGCTTTCCCGGCTGGCGGTACCGACGAACTGGTGCGCAGGCTGCAGCAGCGACCAGGCGCGCCGCTGTTGAGGTTGCTTGAGCACCGGCTGAAACACTTCGACTACGCGCGGCTCGACGCCCGCGCGCTGTCCGGAGAAAGGCTCGCCGCGATGCTGCCGCCGGGCATGCACGTCGGCGGCCGCGCGGTCGACCACACGCACTGGCTGTTTCCGGTGTCTGCGCCAGACCCCGCGCGTCTCATCGCTGCCGTCCGCGCCGCGGGTTTCGATGCCGCGCGCAAGGCGAGCAGCGTCAGCGCGATCGCCGCGCCGGCCGGCAGGCCCGACCTCGAGCCTGTGCTCGCGCGCGAAGCGATGTCGGGGCTCGTCTTCCTGCCCGCTTATCCCGAGCTGCCGTCCGGCTCGCTGGCGCGAATCGCGGACGCGGTCGCGTCGGAGGTGTACGCACATGCAGCGGCCTGAGACTCTCGAGCGTCTTCGGCATGGTCCAGTCGAGCTGCTGGTGATCGGCGGTGGAATCATCGGTGCGCGCATCGCTTTCGAGGCCGCGCGACGCGGTCTCAGCGTCGCGCTGGTGGACGCCGGCGATTTCGGCGGCGCCACCTCGAGCGCGTCCTCAAAGCTCGTGCACGGAGGCTTCCGCTACCTTCCGATGGGCGACATCGCGTTGGTGCGCCAGTCGCAGCGCGAGCGGACGATGCTGCTCGAATCGGTCGCGCCCAACCTGGTGAGGCCGATGCCGTTCCTGCTGCCGGCGTATCGCGGCGCGGCGAAGGGACCGGGCACGATTGCCGCCGGCATCCTCCTTTACAAGTCGCTGGCAGGCCGGGGCGGCCGAGCGTCGTTGATCAGCCCGACGACCGCACGCGGCCTCGTGCCCTCTCTGCGCTCGGATCGCCTGCAGATGTGCGGCGTGTTCGAGGAGGCCGAGACCATCGACGCGCGGCTTGTTCTCGCAACGGTGAAGGCCGCGTCGAGGGCGGGCGCGCTCGTGCTCAACCACGCGCGGGTGACCGGCCTTGACCTGCGCCACAACCGCGGCGGTCCGGTCGCGGTCAACACGAGTGACGGCGGCACGCTCGAGGTTCTCGCGCGGCATGTCATCAACGCCGCAGGTCCCTGGGTCGACCACGTGCGCAGGCTTGACGACCCGACCGCGGCGCCGCTCGTGCGACTGAGCAAGGGCATCCACCTCCTTCTGCCGCTCGAGGATGAGTGGAAGGCAGGCGTGGCGCTGCCGCTCGGCGACGGCCGCGTGACGCTCGGCATCCCCTGGCAGGGAATGTTGATGCTCGGCACGACCGACACGCTGTTCACGGGCGACCCGTCTCGCGTCGAGGTGACGGAGTCGGACGCGCGCTCGGTTCTCGACGAGGCATCGGGTTTCCTGCCGAGCGAGATGCTGTCGCGTGAGCGCGTGAAGTTCGAGATCGCCGGCTTGCGCGCGCTGCCCACCGGCGACTGCGACGTCGCCGACGCGCGGCGCGAGCACATGGTCGACGTCAGCCGCGACGGCCTCATCTCGGTGGCCGGCGGCAAGCTGACCACGCACCGGCTGATCGCCCTGCACGCGCTGAGCCGCGTGCGCGACGACAGGCTGGCGGTGCTGGTGCCCGACTCGAGCCGGCTGCCGGGCACGGGCTGGAGCCCGCGAATTGCGGGCGCCGGCCTCGACGCCGACGTGGCCGATCACCTGGAGCGCCTGTACGGCGACCAGGCCGGCCGCGTCCTGGATCTCGCCGCCACAATGCCGGACGGGCTGGTGCGGATTCACCCAGACGGCCCGGACGTCTGGGCGCAAGCCGCCTACGCGGTCGAGGCCGAGTGGGCGATCACCGCCGCCGACATCGCGCGACGGCGCACGACGCTGTCGGTGCGCGGGCTGCTGAACGAGCGGATCGCGGCCAGGCTGGCGGCCATTGCATACTCGACAGGCCGTGGTGCGGCTGGAATCGGTGCAGCGAAAGACCGGCGGGCGGATTCATCTGACTCCGCGCGTGCCGCGCAAAGGCTCGGTGACGACGCTCTGCGGGCAGGTTCTCGGTGACGGCTCGTTCGAGGCGTCGGAGATGCCTGCCGACTGCGCCAACTGCATAAGAAGGTCGCGCGACCAGAGCCGCATCTCGTCGGCCTTCTTCGAACAGGAGGAAGGCTCGGAGCTGCTGCGCCTTTCGCTCGAGCAGGCCCGAGCGCGCAAGCCGCCTTCAAAACCGGGAGAGAAGGCGCCCGCGACTGAGGCGCCTCGCAAGCCATTGCTTCGCATCGTGCCTTCACCGCCCGCGATGCCGGAGCGCGTGGGCGAGCTGGTCACCGACGGGTTCAGGTCTTCGGGGCAGGGCGTCTGGACGAGTCCGGGCGGTGTGATCGTGCGCATGGCGGGCAAGAACCGCGAACAGTTCGACGAGCTGGTCTTTGACGGTTCCGTGATCGTGCGACGGGACGGCGCGGGCGTACGCGTACGCGCAGGCGACGTCGAGGTGCGGCAGTCGCACGATGGCTTCGAGGTCCGCCTGAAGCGCTAGCAGGCCGCAATCAATTCGAGCCGTTTGGCGCCAAACCCGCGTCTGAAGCTGAAAGCAAGGGCCTGTTTGGCGCCAAACGTGGCAACAAGGTGAGTGGGAGCTGCTAGGGCGTCCGGCTCGGGCTGCTCGAAGGCCTCGGCGAGATCGTGGCCTTCGGATTGTTCGACGGCGACGGCGCGTTGGTTCGCGCCTGCGACGCGATGGTCACAGGCGCGGCGTGCACAGGAGCGCCGAACCAGGGGACGCGGTAGCCCGCGGCGTGGATAACCGTGACCGCGATCAGGGCCAGCGCCGCAATCAGCACCACCAGGCCGGCCAGCTCCCACTCGAACCGGCGAGCCAGCGTGAGCCACAGCGGCGCCTCTGGAGCGCCCGGCGCGACCCATCCACAGATGGGGCACCGGCCCTCGGTGTAGCGCGGGTCGAAGCTCCAGCCGTCGAGCTCGCAGAAGGCACGCGCCGACCGTCGCTTGCGCAGCCGCGCGGCGTTCCACGCGATCGTGCTCACGGCGCGAGCACCTCGTCGGCCTCGTCCTCGCGCGGCGCGCTGCGGGCCCAGACCCACGCCGCGGCCGAGCCGAGGATGAGCGCCTCGAGCGTCAGGAAGAGCAGCACCAGCGGCCACCAGCGGTTGGAGAAGATAGCGTGCGCGACGTTCGCCGCCGAGTTCGGGCTGCCCAGGCCGTTGTCGCCGCCATTCGGTCCGTTGAAGCCGAAGTCGCCGCCGGTGAACCCGAAGCCGTCACCTGGGAACCCACCGCCGCCGCTGCCTGTGCTCGCCTCCGCGTAGCCCTCGCCGAGCACGTACTCCGTCGACTGCTGCGGCACACCGGGACCCGGCGTCGGGTGCGTCACCAGGACATGCATGCCGCTCGCGGCCATGATCGCGTGCGTGCCGTTGATGGTCTTGACCGGGTGGATCGCGTAGATCTTCACGTACGTCACATCCGCCGCCGGCACGCAGCCGCTTTCGGCGCCGGGCAGCGGGGTCGGGACCGGCGAAGCCGCGGGCAGGACACCGGTGATCGGCTGGCCAGGCACAGGACCGCCGGGAACGCCGGGCAGCACGCCGCCGCCTGGCGCGGACGGGCAGCCCACGGATTGCTGCTGCACCGTGATGCCCTGGTCGGTGATGCTCACCGGCTGGCCGTTGACCGTGACCGAGCCGACCGTTACGTGCGCGTCGGCCGACGCCGAGCCGTTGGTGACCGTGACGATCGTGTCCACGACCACCTTGGAGATGGCGACGGTGCCGATGACGAAGCTCTGGACCTCCGAGTGCGTGATCACCGTGAGCACGCCGCTCGATGACACATAGGTGCGGCTTCGGGAGGAGGCGTCGCTGAACGGTTGCGTGCTCCCGCCCGCGTAGAGGCCGGAGGCGTTGGCGCCAAGCTCGGACGCGTCACTGTCGGCGCGAGCGCTCGGGCAGGCGGATTGGCCGCCGCACGAATCGACGTGCGTGTTGCCGGGTCCGCCCGGATAGTTCGAGTCTGCGTACGGCACCTGGTTGTTCGGGTTCGAGCACACGCTCGGCGGGGGCGGCGGATTGCCGGCGCTGCAGCTCTGGTTGTACTGAGAGCCCGCGGTGGCCGCTATCGGACCGCTGTCCGAGAACGTCGCCCGCGCGGCCGACGACGGCGACGCGTCCTGCTCGACCTGCGCCAGCGGGTAGTGATTGTTGACCGCGCCGTTCTCGAAGTTCGGGAACGCACTGGTGCCGTCGATGGTGTGCACGCCTGTGCCGTACCCGTAGCTGACGAAGCTGCCGATGCCGGCGGGCACCTGAGCCAGCGCCCTGACCGGTGTGGCGAACAAGCACGCAAGCGCGATGACGGCCGCAAGGCGGCGCGGCATGAGCAACAGCAGCTTCACTGCGTGTGGTTGACCTCCTCCAGGAGCTCGAGCGCAAGCGCTCCGGCGGACCGGCCCTCGCGTTCCGCGCGCTCCTCCAGAGCCCGCTTCACCTCTGCCGGCACACGCATCGAGAGGATCTCCATGAGCTCCGGGTCGAGGACGCGGTGATGGCCGTTCCCGTTGGCGGCCACCTCGATGGCCTCTGTCGAATCCGGCGCGGAACCGAGGTACGAGCCGGAGATGAGACCGCGATCGCGGCGCAGCTCCTCGGCCGGCGCCTCGTGGACGATGGAGCCGTGTTCGAAGATGTACGCGCGGTCGGCGACCGCGAGCGCGGACTCGACGAACTGCTCGACCAGCAGCACCGCGGTGCCCTGCTGGCGGAACACATCGATCATCTGGAACAGCTGGCACACGATGGTCGGCGCCAGCCCCTGCGACATCTCGTCGATCATCAGAAGCCGCGGCTGGGTGAGGATCGCGCGAGCCATCGCCACCATCTGCTGCTCCCCGCCGGAAAGCGTGCCCACCGCCTGGCGGCATCGCTGCTTCAGGCGCGGGAAGACGTCATAAGCCGCCTCCAGCCGCTCCGGCTTGCCCGCGGCGTCGACGGCGAGGCGCAGCGTGTCCTCGACACTCAGGCGCGGGAAGAGACCGCGGCCCTCGGGAATATGCGCCAGGCCCAAGCGGGCAATGTGCTCTGGTCGCGCGCCGGTGATGTCGTGGCCCCCAAACGTGACGCGACCCGCGCGCGGTCGGATGACGCCCGAGATCGCGCGCAGCGTGGTCGTCTTGCCGGCGCCGTTGGCGCCGATGCATGCCACCACCTCGCCGGCCTGAACCGTGAGATCGATGTCACGGATCACCTCAAGGTGGGCGTAGCCGGCGGCCATGCCCGTGACCTCGAGCAGCGTGCCGGTCTCACCCGCCACCTCGACGGCGTCCGTGCGCGGAAGCTGCGGAGCGTCGGGGATCGTCGTGGTGATCACCGGCTCTGGGACTGTGGGCGAGGCTTCGACCAACTCTGGCGTTGGCTCGCCCAGGTAAGCGGCGATCACCTTCTGGTCGTTGCGCACGACAGGCGGCTCGCCGCGCGACAGCACCTTGCCGAAGTCGAGGACATAGATGTAGTCGCACACGCGCATCACAAGGCTCATGTCGTGGTCGACCAGCAGCATCGAAACGCGGAATCGCTCGCGGACCTTGTGCAGCAGCTTCGCGAGCTGCTCCGTCTCGCCGGCGTCGAGGCCGGCAGCCGGCTCGTCGAGCAACACGAGCTTCGGCCGCATCGCGAGCGCGCGACCAAGCTCCACGCGCCGCTGGATGCCGGCGGGCAGGTCGGCGGCGAGCCGGTCTCGGTAGCGGCCGAGTCCGAGCGCGTGCAGGATCGCGCGCGCGCGTTCCGACGCTGCGCGCTCCGCGTAGTGCGAAAACGGCAGCCCGAGCGCGTCGCTGAGCGTGTTGCGGCGAGCGATGGCGTCGATGGGGAGCTCGAGGTTTTCGAGCACGGTCATCGAGCCCCAGAGCTGCAGGTTCTGGAAAGTGCGCGCGATGCCACGGCGCGCGCGCTCGTGCGGCGGCGCGAATCGCAGCGAACGTCCTTCGAAGTGGATCGTGCCTTCGTTGGGCGCAATCACGCCCGAGATGCAGTTGAACAGCGTGGTCTTGCCGGCGCCGTTGGGCCCGATCAGGCCGAGGATCTCGCCTCGGTTGAGGTCGAGCGACACGCCGTGCAGCGCGACCACGCCACCGAAGCGCACTCCGAGATTCCGGATGCGGAGCATCGTCATGCCGGCCGCACCTCCTCGCGTGGCTTCATGCGCACTACGTCCCAGGCACGCAATGCCTTGGCGCGGATGTCGCCCCACACGCCGTCGGGAAGCAGGATCAGCTGGAGCACGAGCAGCACGCCGACCGCGAGCTGGAACCAGTCGTACGAGATGTCGTAGTTGAAGCGGTTCATGAAGGTGCCGTGCCCGTAGCGCGTGAGCACATCGGGGACAACCGCCATGAACAGGCCGCCGAGCGCGGCTGCAGGCACGTAGCGCACCCCCATCAGCACGCCGATCGCCGCGAGCTGAAGCGAGGTGAACACCCAGAACGGCTGCGGGCTGACCGAGCCGGCGATGAGCGGGTAGAACGACCCGCCCATGCCGGCGATGCTGGCCGAGAGGGCAAAGGCCAGCAGTTTGTATCGGGCGAGGTTGACGCCCATCGTCGATGCGGCGAGCTCCGAATCGCGGATGGCGCGGAAGCGGCGGCCCGCGCCTGACTGGTGCAGGTTGACCATCAGCACGGCGACCATGCAGAACAGCGCAAGCATCACGTCGTACGCGGTGAGCAGGTGCTTCGACGAATCGACAGGGATGCCGAACAGGCTGGCCTGTGTCACCTGCCATCCGCCGGTGCCGCCGGTGAACCAGTCGAAGATGTGGTCCTGGAACACGTACTTGTCGAAGACCAGCGCGATGCCGAGCGTGACGATCGCGAGCGTGATCCCGTGCAGCCTGAGCGCGGGCAGGCCGACGATGACGCCGAGCACTGTCGCTGCCAGGACGCCGATGATGATCCCCAGCAGGTAGCCGCCATGCATGCCGGCCACCGTCATGCCGGCTCCATACGCGGCTACTCCGGCGAACGTCGCCTGGCACAGCGAGACCTGGCCTGCGTATCCGGTGAGGAGGACCAGGCTCAGGATGCCGAAGCCCCAGATGACCGCGAGCGCGGCGTCGAACTGAAACGCGGGGTCGAGGCCTACCGGCAGCCGCGCCAGGATCGCGAACGCGACGATCGCGATCGCGAAGCGGACGATGTGGCCCGGCATCATTTCGCCACCGCCGGCAATCCGCGCGGCGAGCGGAGGATCAGGACCGCGAGTATCACCAGGAGCGCGATCAGTCGCGGCAGTCCTAGCGACTGGATCCACATCGTGGGATATGTCTCGAGCAGCCCGAGCAGGAAGCCTCCGAGCACCGTCATCGGCAGCGACACCAGGCCGCCGATGAGGGCCGCCGCCAGCGAGTCGACGATGAGCAGCGTCAGGCTCGTGGTGTCGAAGTTGATGAACGGGGTGATGAGGATGCCCGCGACTGCGGCGATGAGGCTTCCGAGCATCCAGCTGACGGCTCCGACCATGTCCACGCGCACGCCCCACAGCGACGCGGCGGTGGGGTCATCCGACACTGCGCGCATCGCGCGACCGAATGCGGTGCCGCGCAAGAAGGCCGCGAGGCCGAATGCGAGCCCGAGCGCGACGATGACGATGACGACGTAGTTCGCGCCGATGGGAACATCGGCGATCTTGAACGTCGAGGTCTGAGGCGCGAGATAGATCGGCAGGTGGTACTGGTTGTTCTTCCAGATCAAAGACGCCGCCGACTGCAGCGCGAGCAGGACGCCGATGGTGATCACCGCCTTGGTGATCTGCGGCCGGTTGCGCACCCACCTGAAGACCGCGAGCTCGAGCACGAGCCCGAGCACCACGGCAAACAGCAGCCCCGCGCCGATCGCTTCGGCCGTCACCATCCACGGGGCCATGCCCGTGTGCGGCGTGCCGTAGAAAACCTGCCACGCGACGAACGTCGAGAACATGCCCATCGCGCCGTGCGCGAAGTTCAGGACGCCGGTGACGCGATAGATGAGGACGATCCCGAGCGCGGCGAGCGCGAAGATGCCGCCCAGGCTGAGGCCGATGATCGTGTACGCGGCGAACTGGGTCATGTCACCAGGTCATCGCCTTCACGAGCAGTGCCACCCGCCGAGCGTCGACCACGTGCCGCGCGGAGCGTTGTCGACGGTGTAGGTGAAGCATCGATTCGGGTCATGGGCGCCCTGGCCGTAGGAGAGCGGCACCGACCATCCCGTCTGGAAGTTCTTGATGCCGTTGAGCGCCTGGATCAGCGAGGCTTGCGTCAGGTTCGAGCCGGCGGCCTTGGCCGCGGCCACGAACAGCATCGCCGCCGTCCACGCGTGCTGCGTGTAGATGTCGAGAGCCTGGAACTGGCCTGGGTAGTAGTGCTCGACGCTGGCGAGGTACTGGCGCACGGTCGGGTTCGACTGGTGGTCGTATGGAGAGAAGAACGGCACCAGCGAGTGGGCGCCGTAGATCTCCTTGTCGTACGAACGCTGCACATTGAACTTGTCGAGGCCGGCGCCGAGGACGTGCGGGTACCAGCCCGCGGCCTCCATCGCATCGAAGAGACGGTGATAGCTGAACGGATCGAGCGCGGCGATGACGTAATCGGGACAGCCCTGCGCGGCGGGCGGGCACTGGAAGTTGGGCTGCGCGCCGCCGCCGCTCGGTCCGTGGTGCGCGTGCTGCAGGTTGAAGACCGTCGCGGTGTAGTTCGCCTGCGTGGCGGAAACCTCTTCGACGTCCGTGTAGCCGACGCCGTCCGCGGCCAGCCGGTTCAGGAGGTTCGCCTCGACCGGATGCACCCACGGCACGTCCGCCAGGACCACAACCGCCGGATGCTTGGCCCCCAGGGCGCGCGCCTCATCGGCGATCGCGGCGCCGTAGCGGTAGAAGTTAGCGGACACCGGGAAGGACAGAGCGTTCGTGTACTCGGCGGGCGTGCCGAGGCCGCCGATCACCGGGATGCCCGCGGAGGTCAGCGTGCCGATCTCGTTGTTCTCGCCCAGCGGCGCCGTCATGCCGACCACGGCGAGCACGTGCTGCGAGATCAGGTACTCCGCGCACGCGTGCGCGGCGCTCGCGTCGTACTTCGAGTCGCACCACACGTACTTGACCTGGCGTCCGTTGATGCCGCCGGCGGCGTTGACTCCCTGAATGTAGGCGCGCACCGTGTCGCGCTCCACCGAGGAGTCGACAGGCCCGCTGATGTCGAAGAAGCCGCCGATCGTGATGGTGCCGCCGCCCACGCCCGACTGGGACTGCGAGCTCGACCCCGTGCCGCCGGACGTTGCGGCGGTCGAGCTGTTGTTCTGGCCGGTCGATGCCGTATCAGCCGACACCTGGCCCGACGGGCTGAAGCCGCCGAGGGCGCCTTGCTGGAAGGCGATGACCGTCATCACACCGAGCACCGAGGCGACGACCAGAGAGCAGGCCATCAGCGCGACGGCGACCCGCTCCCTGATATTGCGAGCTACCACTGGGCCCTCCGAGTGCGATCTCTTGGGTATGCAGCGTCCGGGACCCCGCCCGGCCCACTCAGGAATGGATACGCTGCCGTGCGCGCAAGTACCCGAAAGGGCGTTTCCGATTGACCGGACGCCCGGCCGGCTCGATCATTTCGAGCGATGTCGCTGCCCTGGGTTGCCGCCGCCGCGGTCGTGCTGGCTGCGGGCGGTCTGGTCTGGATCTACAACGGCCTGGTCCGCCGCCGGAATCGGGTCGACGCGACGTGGAGCGACATCGACGTGCTCCTCCGGCGCCGGCACGACCTGGTGCCGAACCTGGTCGCGGCGGTGCAGGGATACGCAAGCCACGAGTCGCAGACGATGCGCGTGGTGGCGGAGGCGCGCGCCTCCGCGATCAGCGCCCAGGGACCCAGGCGCATCGGCGAGGCGGAGTCGTCGCTGGCCGGCGGCGTGCGCAGCCTCTTCGCCGTCGCCGAGGCCTACCCGCAGCTGAAGGCGAGCACGTCATTCGTCCAGCTGCAGCAGCAGCTGACCTCCACCGAGGACGGCGTCGAACACGCTCGGCAGTTCTACAACGATGCCGTGTACGGCTACAACAACGCCGTCCAGACGCTGCCGGGCAGCCTCCTCGCCGGTGCGCTCGGTTTCAAGGTGCGAGAGTTTTTCCAGGCCGCGTCGTCCGAGCGCGCGCCGATCGATGTGCGGCCTTGAGCGGCGAAGACCTTCTGCTGTTGGGCAGCGTGGCGTGCAGCGGCGGCTTTTACGTGGCGGCGGCCATCGCCTACGTCTTGCGCCGACCGCTGACACCGCCAGACATGCCGGCCACCTCCGACCTGGGCCAGGAGAACCCGGCGGTCGCCAACCTGCTCGCGAACGGCGGCACCGTCACGCCCGACGCCGTGCCGGCAACGCTGCTTGACCTGGCCGCGCGTCGCGCCATCCACGTCGAGGAATCCCAACCGCACGTGTACTCGGTTCGGATCGGCGGTAGGGCTGCGCTCAACCTCACCGCCTATGAGTCGCGCGTGCTGAGCTTGCTGCGCACCAAGGCTTCGGGCGGCGTCGTGCCGGCCGCGGCGCTCACGACCGGGGTGACCAACCAGGCCAGGAGCTGGTTTCGCTCTTTCGCCGGTGAGGTTGTGGCGGAGGCAAAGGCGGCGGGGCTGTGCTCGCCGCGCTGGCCGCCCAGGATGCTGACAGTCCTCGGGCTGTTCACCGGCGGAGCGCTGCTTCTCTTCCTCTTTGCCGCCAACGAATCAGACGAGCAGTCGATCTTCTGGTTCGCGACCGGCGCGCTGGCTTTCGCGACCGTCGGCGCCAGCAGCCGCTTCTTTCGGGAAACCGCTCAGCTCGTCACCCCGGCCGGACTGCCGGGCCAGGCGCGCTGGCTGGCGCTGCGCAAGTACCTGCACGGCGATGAGCTCTTTGCCACCCTGCCGCCCACCGCGGTCGTCGTGCGCGAACGATATCTCGCATACGGCGCGGCGCTTGGCGTCGCCGCCGCCGCCGTGCGAGCGATCCCCATGGGCGCCGAGAACGACCACCGCGCATGGAGCAGCTACGGTGGCAGTTGGCGGCAGGTGACCGTCTCGTATCCGACAATTTGGCCGCCCGCGTGGGGCGCGTCGCCGGGTGAGACCATCTGGCGCGGCATCCGGCTCGGCATCCCGGCGGCGGTCGCGCTGTATGTGTTCTCGCTGCTCATGCCCAGCCTGTCGTTTGCGCAGAGCTCCGAACTGTCGATTCGTGACGGCAGCGCGATCGCGGTGCTGATCGCCGCCATCGCCCTGGTCGTGCTCGCCACCGGCATGTGGCTCCTGCTCGCCGGTGCCGTCTCCATGTTCGGCGGCCGCCAGGTCACCGGCGACGCAGTCCGCGTTCGCCGCTTCGGCGACGAGGCACAGGCGTGCTACATCGCGGTAGACGACGGCACGAAAGACCGCATCCGCGCCTGGAAGGTGCGGCCGCAGCTCTACGGCAACGTGACCGAGTACTCGACGGTGACGGTTGCCCTCTCACCGCTGCTCGCGTACGTGCGCAGCGTTCGCCGCGCGGCGGTGCCTACGTCCCGCGCGCCCGTGCCGGCAAGAACCTGAACCGCATAGCGGAGTCGTTCAGCTGGCCGTTCCGCGGCCGCTGGCGGCAGCCGTGGCTCATCGGCGTGACCGCGATCCTTTTTCTGCCGCTGACATTCGTGCTCGTGCTGGGCTATGCGGTCGCCGCGGTCCGCGCAGCCGGCGAGCGCCCGGGCCAGGGACCTCCGCCGTGGCGCTTGTATCCGGGCGGGAACTGGGTGGCGCTCGCCTTGCTGCTGCTCACGGCGCCGTTCGTCCTGGTCGGGCTACTCATTTCGAACGCGCTGCACATCGCTGCGCTCTGGCAGTCGAACGGGACGCTGCTCGACGTGGAGTCGTTCACCGCCGCCGTTCTCATCCTTGCGCTGCCCTGGGGCATCGTCGTGCTGGTGCTCATGCCACACGCGACAGCGCGATACGCCGCGACACATCGCGCGCGAGACCTCTTCGACTTCGCCTCTTCGCTGCGCAGCGTGCGCCGCGACTTCGCCGCCTGGAATGTCACCGTGGCCGCGATCGTCACCGCCTGGGCGATCGGCCTCGCGTGCGCCGCGCTCTTCTGCGTCGGCGTCGTGCCTGGCGTGTTCTACGCCATCCTTGTGTCAGCACATGCCACCGCCGCCGTCTGTCCACCATCGTCGCAGCGGCGGCCAGAGGGTACGGATCAGCCCGCTCGGTGACACGGCGCTCCTGGCGGAGCTGGGATCGCGTCTTGACACCGCTCTGAACACGCGCGCCATCGCGCTCGCCGCGGCGCTGCGCAAGCGGCGCGACGTGAGGCAGGCTGTGGCCGGATACGCGAGCGTGACGGTGCACTTCGATCCGGACCAGGCGACGGTCGATTCGCTCGGTCCGGCGATCAAGCGGCTGGCCGCCAAGCGGCCGAAGGTAGAGGTGCCGGGCAGGCTGCACCGCATCCCGGTCGTCTATGACGGCGAGGACCTGGACGAGGTGACACGCTCGCTGAACCTCTCGCGCGACGAGCTCATCGCCATTCACACGCGCCCCATCTACCGCGTGTTCCTCGTCGGATTCGTGCCCGGGTGGGCCTATCTCGGTCCACTGCCCGAGGAGCTGTACCTGCCACGCCGGAAGGTGCCGCGCATGCAGGTGCCGCCGGGATCGGTCGCGATCGCGGGCCGCCAGACCGGTATCTACCCACTGCCGACACCGGGCGGCTGGCACCTCATCGGCCGCACGTCGGTGAGGCTCTTCCTGCCCGACTCAGACCCGCCCTGCCTGTTCCGCGCCGGCGACCGCGTCAAGTTCTTCGCCGCGTGACCGCTGTCTTCAGCGTCGTCGAGCCGGGCTTGCTCACGACCGTGCAGGACCTCGGCCGGCCCGGGGCAATCGCCAGCGGCGTGCCGCCGGCGGGCGCGATGGATCGCTTCGCGCATGCAGCGGCGAACCTGCTCGCCGGCAACGACCGCAACCAGGCCACCCTCGAGTGCACTCTCAGCGGCCCGCAGCTGGTGGCGCTGCGCTCATGCCTGGTGGCGGTCACCGGCGCAGATCTCGGCGCGCAGGTGAACGGCCGTGCGGCGCCGATGTGGAGTGGCATCTTTCTGGCGGCCGGCGACAGGTTGAGCTTCGCGGGCCGGCGTTCGGGCATGCGCACGTATGTGGCCGTTTCGGGCGGGCTCGACGGCGAGCGCTGGCTGGGGTCGCGCTCGACATACCTCCTGGTCGGCCGCGGCGGAATGCAGGGGCGGGCGCTGAAGGCCGGCGACGAGCTGCATCTCGCAGCCGATCGCTCCGCGCCGATGATCGCCGGCCGGCAGCTGGCCGCGGCGATGGTTCCCGACTACTCCGATCACACGCTGGCGGTCATGGCGGGACCGCATCTCAAACGACTGGACGTGACCTCGCGTAAGGCGCTGTTCGCAGACACCTTCAAGGTGAGCGCGCAGGCCGATCGCATGGGCTACCGGCTCGACGGACCCCCGCTCGCGCTGTCAGGCGACGAGCTCCTGTCGTTCGGCCTGGCCGCCGGATCCATCCAGGTGGTGAACTCGGGCCAGGCCATCATCTTGATGGCCGACCACCAGACCGCCGGAGGCTACGCCGTGGTGGCGACGGTGGTCTCGGCCTCGCTACCGAATGCGGCGCAGCTGGGGCCGGGCGACGAGCTGCAGCTCCGAGCGGTCACCGAGGCGCAGGCGGGCACGATGCGCCGCGAGCTCAGCGCTGCGCTGGCTTCGCTCGCATCTCCTTGATCCACCCGATGTGCTCTTCGTAGTGGTCGTACGTGTTGGCGGCGACCGCGACCAGTACCGGCTGCGTCGCCGCATCGCCTTCCGCCGGCTCGAAGAACGCCTTGTACGGGCACTCGAAATCCTCGGTCGACTGCTGGTCGAGGACCGTCATCAAAAGTTCGTGCGCGTCATTGAAATAGGCGCGCGCCTCGGCGAGCGAGTCGTGGCGATGCTTCTCATACACCGCCGCGTTGACGGTGTCGATGTCGCGATCAACGCCAGCGGCGCCCATCGCGGCGAGCCGGTCGCCCCGCTCGAACAGCGCCAGCAGCCAGTGCTCCCACGCGCCGATGTGGACGAGGTGATCCTTGATCGCCCAACCGCCGTCGCCGGCGCGGGACATCGCGGGCTCGTCGATGGCGGCGATGAGGTCGAACAGCTCCTTCCTCTTCGACCGAATGCGCGCGCGAACCTCGTCAGCGGTCATGCAGTTGCGGCGACCTTCTTCGCCTCGGCGATCACCTGGTCATAGTTCGGGAGCGGCTCTTCACGCGAGCGCTCCCAGGCCCAGCGAATCACGCCCTGCCTGTCGATGATGAACACCGACCGCTTGGCCATGCCCGAATAGCCCTCTACGTCATCGCGACGCACGCCGTACGCGGTGACCATCTTGCGTTCGAAGTCGCCGATCAGGTCGAACGGCAGGCCGCCGAGCTCGGTGGCGAAGGCCTGGTGCGAGAACACCGAGTCGACGCTGATGCCGTAGATGCCGACCCCGGCTGCCGTCGCGTCGTCGTTCCTTGACCGAAACTCGGTCAGCTCGGTCCTTCAACCACCTGTGAAATCGAGCACATAGAAAAGGAAGACGAGGGCCTTGTGCTTCTCGAGCGCGCTCGCGAGCGTGAGCTCCTGGCCGCTGGTCGTCGGCAGCTTGAAATCAGGCGCCTTATCCCCGACCTGCAGCACCAGAAAAGTCTAGTCGCGCGAAAGGACGTACTCGAAGGCGCGGGTGAAGCCGGTGACGTGATAGCCGCGAGACATCGCACCGCCGAGAGCCTCCCGCACCTGGTGCCGCCAGCGGCGGGCATGTGTCGGGTCGTCGCGTCGCATCGCGACGATGTCCTCTGGCACCTGCACGAGCAGCGCGCTCGCATCTGGTCGCGGCTCGAGAGGGCGCCCCGCCGCGGCGGCCGCCGCCTTTTCTGCGTGAAGGTTCCACCGGATCAGAAGTCGGTCCGACTCGGCACCCGTGTTGATCCCGTCGTCCATCGGCCCGTAGAAGTCGACCAGGTATTCGACGGCGTCGGCGCCCAGCTTCACCAGGTTGAAATAGGCGTTGCGGCGGACCAGCGGGTCAAAGGTCCACTCAATCGACGTCACCCCGCGATCCATGCACCACGTGCGCTGGTGCTGCTTGAGCCCGAAGCCCACGCCGCGGGCCTCGGTGTCGGGCAGCACGCCGAGGATGTGCGAGTGGAGATGCAGGTCATTCGGAGGATGGCCTCCCAGCCACCCGATGAGCCCGCCCACCATGCGCTTTCCCGAGTACGCGGCCACCACGTAATTGCCGGAGTGGCTCAGTGCTTGCAGCGTGCTCGAGTCGATCGGCGGCTCATCGGGGCGGCCCCAGATCGTCGCGAAGAGCTTCACGAGCTCATGCATCTCCGGCATTTGCTCGAGCTCTTTGATGTCCATTGCGCTACGCGAGGCGAAGGCGGCGGCCCACCGCGAGCGACCCTGCCTGGATGACGAACGCCGCCGCGATCGCGATCGCGAAAGCCGTCGCCACGCCGCCGGGCTCGAGGAAGAACGCGAGCACCGCAAAGAAGGCCGCGAAGCTGAAAAGCCCGAGCAGCAGGCCGCGCATGACCGCAATCGCCGCTGCGGCGCCTTGAAGGCGATGCGCGAACACGCACAGAACCGCCGCGTACACGGGGAAAGGCGACAGCAGGCCCGACAGGCGCGAACCGAGCGCCGGCGCTGCCGAGGTGAGCGCAACCACGAACACGGTGGCGACGAGCATACGGGCGGGGATGTCCCACCACGGGAGCTCGACGCGCTCGGATCGCTTCGCTGCCTGTCGCGGCATCACCATGAGCGCGAGCACCAGGGCCGCCGCAGCCAGCACCAGCGTGACGGCCGCGTCACCTGGCGCCACGTCCAGAACGAGGGTCGCCAACGCGAATGCGACGGTTGCGGCGGCAACGCACCAGGTCCAGCCGAAGCGCAGCGCCATCCACGCGTAGGCGAGCGCAAACGCAGCCTGCGAGATCGCACCGGCGAGGATGCCCACGGAGGCGTCGGCGGCAAAGTGCACGCCGGGGCCGACCGCAAGGAAGAACGCGATCGGGCCCGAGGTGAAGGGGATGCCGACCAGCCAGCCGCCGACCTCCGCGCCCCAGCGCCTGCTGGCGAGGCTCGCCGCGCCGATGAGCACCGGCGTCAGCGTCAATTTCAGGATGAGGATGCCCACGCGTACGCCTCAGTGGCGCAGCAGGGGACCGGTCTCGACTCCCGCGTCTTTCAGCGCCTGCCTCACGGCTGTCGCGATCGCGCCCGCGTTCGGAGTGTCGCCGTGAACGCAGATCGTGTCGACGGTTCCAGACTTCGCGAGCGTCACCGCTTGCCTGGCGGCTTCGTCCGGAGGCAGCATCGCGTCGGGGCGAGTTCGTGGTGCGAGCCTGCCGTCAGGCAGCAGCAACCTGTCGGCGAAGCCCTCGCGATAGACGGGGATCCCCGCTTGCTCGGCCGCCGGGACCATCGCGAAGCCGGGCTGGCACATGAGCCCGATGCCGTGCTTCGCCGCCACGCGCGCGACCGCGCGCGCGGCGTCGGGGTCGCTCTGGCACCGGTGGTACAGCGCGCCGTGCGGCTTCAAGTAGGCGATTGGCGCCACCGCCGCGAGCCCAGCGACCTGGAAGGCGACCAACGCCTCGATCTCTTTTGCGGGCAGCGCGCGCTCGACGCGGCCGAACTCCGCACGATCCTCGTAACCGGGATGCGCGCCGACCTCGATGCCGAGCTGCCCGCAGCGCCACGCGGTGGCTATGGAGATGGACATCGACCCCGCGTGCGCGCCACACCCGATGTTGGCGCTGTCGATGAGGTGGAGGATCGACTCTTCATGGACGCTGCCCTCGCCGAGGTCGGAGTTGAGGTTCATTCGTGCTTCGTGTCGCCGCGCAAGAGCGCCAGCGCGTGCTCGAGCACCGGCATCACAGCCTCGAGCGACTCCACCGCGCCCTTCGGGCTGCCCGGCACGTTGATCACCAGCGTCTGGCCGCGCACGCCCGCGAGGCCCCGCGTGAGCGCGGCCATCGGCGTGCTCTCGAGTCCGGCGCGACGCATCAGCTCGGTGAGCCCGGGGACGTCGTAGTCGATCACCGACGCGGTCGCCTGCGGAGTCACGTCGCGCGGGCCGAGGCCGGTGCCGCCGGTGGTTATCACGAAGTTGCTCCCGCCGTCGGCCGCCTTGGTGATCGCGGCGGCGATGCGGTCGCGCTCGTCGGGCACGATCTCGGGCCCGGTGACCTCGTACTGGTTCGCATAGAGGATGCCCACCAGCGCCGGTCCGCTCTTGTCGTCGCGCTTGCCGTGCGATGCGCCGTCGCTGATGGTGATGACGTGGGCGCTGTTCACGTAGTGGCGGATCGCTTCCAGGTGCCCGATCTCCCGCCCGACTTCTCGAGCAGCCGCACCGACTCGAGGTAGACGCCGCGCTCCACGCCCTTGGTCATGTCGATGAGCGTCAATCCCGCGACCGCGGCGGCGGTGAGCGCCTCCATCTCCACGCCGGTGGGACCCGTCACCCGCACACGCGCGCGGATCGTGACGCTGCCGGCCGCAAGCTCGAAGTCGACCTCGACGCTGGTGATTGGCAGCGGATGGCATAGCGGGATGAGGTCGGGTGTCCGCTTCGCGGCCATGATGCCGGCCACCCGCGCCACCGCCAGGGCGTCCCCTTTCGCCGTGCCCTTGCGAACCGCTTCGATCGTCGCGGACTCCATGCGCACGACGCACTCGGCCAGCGCTTCGCGCACGGTGGGCGGCTTGGCCGCCACGTCGACCATGCGCGCGGCGCCGCGCTCGTCGAGATGCGTCAGCCGCTGGGACACTCGCCTGGGCACGCGCTCAGGATATGCGGATGCCTGGCGTCGAAGCCGTCTTGTTCGACTACGGCGGCACGCTGGTCACGTTCACGTATCCGAAAGACCGGCTGCTCGAGGTGATCGAACGTTTCCGGCCCGCGATCTCGCAGGCCACCGGCGTGCCTGCGCCTCAGGCGGAGAAGATCATGGAGGAGGTGCTTCTGCCGCTCGAGGCCGTGATCGAAAACCCCGACGAGGACGAGGTGAGCTATTTCGAGGTCTATTCGGGCGCGTGGGCTCGCGCGGGTATCGAGCTGCCTGGAGCGCTGCTTTACGAGATCCTCGACGCGGAGCAGCAGGTGTGGGATGACGTGGCCCAGGTCGACCCGGAGACGCCGCGCCTGCTCGGGTGGCTGCGGGAGCTGGGCATCAAACGCGCGGTGTGCTCGAACGCCCCGTTTCCGCCGGAGATGATGCTGCGGCAGGTCGAGAACAACGGGATCGCCGCGCTCATGGACGCGGTGGTGTTCTCGAGCCGGCTCGGGCGGCGCAAGCCGGCGCCGGAGGTGTATCAGGCGACGCTCGAAGCGGTGGGCGTCGAGGCCGAGCGAGCCCTGTTCGTCGGCGACCGCGTGCGGGAGGACTACGAAGGGCCGCGGTCTGTGGGAATGCGGGCGGTCATCTGCACGGCCCACGCCGCCGAGCCCCCGCCCGATGGGATTCCCACGATCGCTTCGCTGAAGGACCTGGCCGGAATCCTGTGAGCGAACCGCCGAAGAAACGTCCGGGTCGCTTGTGGCTTGCTTTCTACGGCCGGCCGCGTCGCGGCTTTCCGTGGCTGCTCTTAGGAGTCTTGGTCGCGGTTCTCGTCCTCGCCCTCGCGTTCGCGATCCCTGGCGGGGTCGACGCGTCGCGCGGCCTGGCGGCGGTGTTGTTCGGCGTGTTGCTGGTCGCCGCGATCGTGGGCGCGCTCGTGGCTGCGTTTCGGCCGCGCCGCCGGCCCTGAGCGGCGCGCGACGCAACCAGCACAGCGGCCGCGCCTGCACCGATCCCGTTGTCGATGTTCACGACGGTCAGGCCAGAAGAGCATGACTGGAGCATCGTGAGCAGCGCGGCCTCACCCGCACCGCCGCGCCCGTAGCCGGTCGACACCGGCAGGCCGATCACAGGCAGCGCGACCAGGCCGGCGACCAACCCGGGGAGCACTCCGTCCATGCCCGCGGCGACGACCAGGACGTCGGCGCCCCAATCGAGGATCGCGCTGAGTGGAGCGACGAAGCGATGCAGCCCCGCCACGCCGAGGTCCGCCTCCATGCGTACCTCGACGCCGCATGACTCGGCGACCATGCGCGCCTCATCGGCCACCACAACATCGGATGTGCCGGCTGTGAGGATGCCGATCTTGCCCTCGACGGCCTCGGAGCTGAAACCTTCGCGCAGCACTCGCGCCGAGTTGCTGTATGTGATGACTTCCATTCCAGCTTCACGCGCCGCTGCACGCACCGCGCTCATGTGCTCCTTCGAGGTGCGGCTCACGAGGCCCTGCCCCTGGCGGCCGGCCATCGTCACGACCAGGCGCGCCGTCTCCTCGGGCGTCTTGCCCGTAGCGAGCACGACCTCGGGAATCCCCCGGCGCAGGTAGCGCCCCAGGTCGAGGCGGGCGCGTCCGGCGAGGTCCTCGAGCTGGATGCTGCGCAGCTCGTGCAGCGCTTCGTCCACGGTGAGCTCGCCCGCCTTGAGCCGGCGCAGGACGTCCTTCACAGCCCCGCGAACACCTCGCGCATGTGCTGCCAGTGGGTGCCGGCCCAGTAGATGCGGCCGCAGCCGGGACATTCGGAGTAGCGCGTCTGCGTGCTGCGTACGAAGGGAGGCACGCGCTCGGCGACGATGTCAGCGTGGCGCGGCTCGAGCTCCGCGTTGCACTCGATGCATCGCGTGAGCGACTGCTCGATGTCGAGACCGAGCTCAGCGAAAACCTGCCGCAGCTGGGCGGTCACGTCGTCGTGGCGGATGAGGATGGCGCGCACGGCCCCGGACTGGATGACACGGCGCTTGGTGAGATCGCGGTCGCGGGTGAGGAGCACGCGATCCTCGGCCGCCGCCTCACGCACCAGAGCGGCGTCCTCGATTTGGGCGTGATAGGACGCGTCGTACCCGAGCGCGCGAAGCCAGCGCGCCAGCCGGCCCACGTTGCAGTCGGCGAGGAATCGGGGCTTCATCGAAGCAATCTTAGAATCGGGCGCATGGCGAGCCGGCGTCCGCACGACGAGCTCATGGAGCGATTGCGCGGCGAGGCGACCGGCTGCTACTCATGGTCCAACGGGCCGCATGACCGCTACACGCCGCACAGCCACGCATACGAAAAGGTGCTGTACTGCGTCGACGGATCCATCACGTTCGTGCTTGAAAGCGAGGGTAAGGAGCTGCTCTTGAACGCCGGCGACCGCATGGTCCTGCCTGCCGGAACGGTGCATTCGGCGGTGGTCGGACCTGATGGATGCACATGCATCGAAGGGAAGCGATGATGCTGAGCCTCGCGGCGTAATATTTGGCCCGCGATGAGCATCATCGAGTTCATCCGCGACAGGGCTCGCTTCTACAACTGCCCGGTCTGCGGGCGCAGCCTCAAGGGCTGCGACATCCAGGTCCTCAGCCACGAGCACGAGCGCTTTCACCTGCAGGTCACGTGCGCCCAGTGCCAGGTGACGTTCATCGTCGTGCTGGCCATCGCTGGTGGGGCGGTGGACGAGGTGGAGTCGGTCGAAACGGCGACCGAGGCGGCGGCGTCTCGCGCCGACACTGCAGTGCGGGAGCCCGACCCGATCTCGGTGGACGAGATCCTGGACGTGCACCTGTACTTGAAGTCCTTCCAGGGAACGCTGAAGGACCTGCTGCACCAGCCCGACCACAGCCGGTAACCGTCGCGGGCCGCGGCGGCGGCCTTCGCGAATTAACCGCCGAGGCGGGCGCCCGCGGGTTTTCAAGTCCTCTGAAACCCGCCGCCGCTGGCACCCGCGGACAATCAGCGCCAACTTTCCATTGCCCGGGGAGCCCCCGGGGATGAACCCTTAACAGGCTGGCTTGGCATGATGAACCTCGAGGCTTAAGTTGAGTGCAGGTGTGTTCGGCTTGGGGGAGGGGGCCAACGGGAGAGGGAGGGCCCCGGAAAGGGTGTACCTGGACGACGCCGGCGCCGCCCTGGTCCTGCCCGAGGTCGCCCAGGCGCTAGGCGGCGTTCCTCACGGAAATCCTTCGAGCCTCCATGTCGAGGGTCGCGCGGCCCGCGCAGCTCTCGACGCCGCCCGTGACCTGCTCGCGTCCGCCCTTGGGGCGAACCGCACTGAGATCACCTTCACCGCCTCGGGCACCGAGGCCGTCAACCTTGCCATCCTCGGCGCCGCGCATCGCCTCCCAAAGCAATCGACCGTCGTCACATGGGCGGCTGAGCACCAGTCCGTCCTGGCCGCCGCGCGGCACCTCCAGGCGGCAGGACATGCGGTGACGATCGGACCCACCGATCACAACGCAACGGTCGACCTGGACGCGATCAAGCCCGGCGTCGGCTTGATTTCCGTCGGGCTCGCGAACAACGAGGTCGGGACCATCCAGCCCGTGGCCCAGGCCATTGAGCGCGCGCACGCAGTCGGTGCGCTCGTTCACATCGACGCGTGTGCCGGCCCAAGGTGGATTGACATCCCCAAGGGCGCCGATCTCGTTTCGCTGAGCGGGCACAAGCTCGGCGCCGGCCGCGGTGGCGCTCTGTACGTTCGCGACGGCGCGCGCATCGACCCGCAACTCCATGGCGGCCCGCAGGAATGGGGTCGCCGCGCCGGACGCGAGGACGTGAACGCCGCCGTGGCGATCGCCACAGCGCTGGACGTGTGCGTCAGGCAACGCGCTCGACGGTCCCAGCAGGCTCAGACGCAGTCCACCGAGCTCCGCCGCACGCTGCGCGAGCTCGGCGGCCGTCTCACCGGCGCCGCAAATCGACTCCCCAACTACGCCACCGCCACTTTCGCCGCCCGGCGCGGCGAGGACATGCTCCTGGCGCTCGACCTTGGCGGGGTGGCGGCCTCGAGCGGATCCGCCTGTGCGTCCGGCTCGCTCGACCCGTCGCACGTCCTGCTCTCGCGCGCGCGCGATCCTCAGTGCCGTGCTCGCGGCCACGCACACACATGCCTAGCGTCGAGGAGGAGCTGGCGCAGCGGCTGGCCCGCGGCGAAGAGGTCGTGCTCGCCACGGTCATCAAGCTGGATGGGAAGCCACCCTCGCGCGCGGGCGCGAAGCTGCTGATGACTCGCACCGCCGAGCTGGCCGGCACGCTCGGGTGCAGCGAGTTCGACTCGGCGGCGTTGAAAGACGCGGCCTCCATCGCCGACTCGGGCGCCCCGCAGCTGCGCACATACAAGCACGACCTCGGTTCGATCGACGCTTACCTCGAGCCACACGCCCCAGTGCCGACGCTCGTGGTGTTCGGGGCCACACCCGTGGCGCGGACCATCCTCGACTGGGCGCCCCACCTCGGCTTTCGCGCGGTGCTCGTGGAGACGCGACGCGAACGCCTCCAGGGCCAGGCCTGGTCGGCGCCGGTCACCTCGCTGTCCGACCTTCCTTCAATGCTCGGCCCGGACCTCTACGCCGTCCACACCGATCACGACGCGTTCGACATCGTTGCCGCGCTCGAGACGATCGTGCCGTTGGAGCCGAAGTTCATCGGCCTGGTCGGCAGCCGCAGGCATACCGGGCACCACCTCGAAGGCCTGCGGGCAAGGGGCGTCGGCGAAGACGTCATCTCTCGCATCCAGACTCCGGTCGGCCTCGACCTCGGAGCGGTCACGCCGGCCGAGATCGCACTGTCCATCCTGGCGGGCCTTGTAGCCTCCCGCCACGGCCGGCAAGGAGGCTGGCTGGCCGGCCGTTAAGCGCGGCCAACCTGTTAAGGCTCCGTCAATGCGGCTGGAACCTGGAATACCGACCGCATAATCAGGGGCCGTGCCGATCGGGCCCGGAACCAGGTTGGGTTCCTACGTCGTCCAGGACTTCATTGGCCAGGGTGCCATGGGCGTCGTTTACCGTGCGTACCACGCCCAGCTCGAACGCACCGGCGCGGTCAAGGTCCTGCAAGGGCTGGGTGGAGACCTGGACTCGACGGCGCGGTTCCGCCGCGAGGCCCAGGCGATCGCCCATATGCGCCACCCGAACGTCCTCAACGTCTTCGACTTCGGCGAGTTCGAAGGGACGCCGTACATGATCGTGGAGTACGTCGAAGGCGGCAGCCTGGCCCCGCGCGTCAAAAGTGGCCCGCTTGACCGAGACGCAGCCATTTCCTTTCTACGCGGCATCGGCGACGCGCTCGACTACGCGCACAAGCACGGCATCGTCCATCGAGACGTGAAGCCGGCCAACGTCCTGCTCGGCCCCGACGACAACCCGATCCTCGCGGATTTCGGCCTCGCCAAGCTGATGGAGTCCTCGTCGATCAAATCGCTGACCGGTGTCACCACCGGCACTCCCGCATACATGGCGCCCGAGCAGGTCACGGGCAGCCAGGTCGGCCCCGCGGCCGACCGCTACTCGCTTGCGGTCATGGCGTACGAAATGCTTACCGGGTCGCTCCCGTTCGATGAGGGCGGAGTGCTGGAGGTGCTGTACGCGCAGGTTCACAAAGAACCGGCGCCGCCAAGCATGCTCGATCACAAACTACCGCCAAAAGTCGACGCCGTGATCATGCGCGGCATGTCGAAGGTACCGGCCGCACGGTGGGAACGGTGTCGCGACTTCGTCGCGGCCCTCGAGAACGCCTTGAACCCTGCGCCGGCCGTGGCAGAGAAGACCGTCGCGTTTGTGCCTCCTGTGCCGCAGGCTCCGAAGCCTGCGTCAGTCGCCCGACCGGCGCGCGCTGCAGCCGATAGGACGGCTGTGATGGCCGTCGAGGAGGCCGCTGCTCCCATCATCCGCGGGCCGGATCCGGCGCTGCCGTTTCCGGTGGTCACGTGGAAAGGTACTGTCGTCCCCGGCCAGGCGGCGTCACGGCGCTCCCGAAGGCGGCTCGCCCTCGTCGTTGGCGCCATTTTGCTGATTCTCTTGCTGCTGGCGGCGACCGCTGCCTACCTGGTCACCCAACCGCCAAGCCTGACGCTGTCGAGGTACGTCGTGAGCCCCGGCGAACGGATCACGGTGACCGCCGACCACCTGCCTCCGTATCAGCAGGCCGAAATCTGGATTCTGAGCAATCCGTATATCTACGGCTTCCGCGCGGATGCGATCGGCCGTGCGACCCGCCAGGTGCTGATCCCCGTTGACATCGACACCGGGTACCACACGCTTCGGATCTGCTGGGGTGGCTCGTGCCCCCTTTCGACCAGCATGCAGGTCAATACGACGGTCGCGTTGGAGACGCCGGAGGTCAGCCCTTCTCCAGGCGTATCGCCCACGGCCGGCCCAGGAGCGTCGCCGACGGCCGGCCCAGGAGCGTCGCCAACGCCACGAGCCAGCGGCGCACCAGCACCATCACCCACTCACTCGACGACGAGCCCGACCCCGAGCCCCAAGCCGTCGCCGAGCCCGATTCCAGCGTCCGTCACAGCCAGCCCAAGCACTGGAATCGTGCCGGGCGTGACATCTGTGACCGGGGCCGGATCGCATTACACACCTAATTTGGGCGGAACCATAACGGTCACTCAGGGCTCAGTGACCCAGTCGTTTCTGTTCGCAGTCAACTCCAGCGGGAACTTCAGCAAGGCGATAACGCTCTCGGCGGCCAAGGTATGGCTGCCAGGCTCGGCGACAATGAGAGCGTGTGACACCGCGGGTAAGTGTGCTCAGACCGCGATCTCGATCGCCTAGAACAGCTCCGCGGCAAGCAGGTCGTCCAGTGTTTCCCGGCGGCGCATGACGCGCGCATCGCCATCGCGCACCATCACGACTTCCGGTCTGGGCATCCCGTTGTAGTTGCTCGCCATCGCGAGGCAGTAAGCACCGGCCGCAGGGACAGCGATGACGTCGCCGGTCTCCAGCGCGGGCATCTCGATGTCGGTGATCAGGATGTCGGTCGACTCGCAGTACTTGCCCGCGATCGTGACCTTCGCTTCAGACGGCCGATCGGGTCCGGACGCGAGAAACGCCTCATAGCGGGCGCCGTACAGCTTGGGCCGGATGTTGTCGCCCATCCCGCCGTCCACGGCGACGTAGCGGCGAACGCCGGGAATGTCCTTGATCGAGCCGACCGTGTACAGCGCAACACCGGCCGGCCCGGCGATCGAACGCCCCGGCTCGACGACGAGCTGCGGGACCTTGAGGCCGCGCGCGGCACATCCGGCATCGAGCGCGCCGCGGATCGTCTCAACGAAATGACGCGGCGTGGGCGGATCGTCCTGGCTCGTGTAGGCAATGCCCAGCCCGCCGCCTGCGCCGAGCATGCGTGGCTCATAGCGCAGCTCGTCGTGCAGCTGGACGAGCAGGTCGAGCATGATCGCCATCGCCTTCTCGTACGCGCCGAGGGCGAAGATCTGCGAACCGATGTGGGAGTGCAGGCCGATCAGCTCCAGGTTGGGATGAGCCAGGGCTTGCTCGACAGCTCTGCGAGCCGCTCCGGACTCGATCGAAAAGCCGAACTTCGAGTCGAGCTGGCCGGTGGCTATGTGGTCGTGAGTGTCCGGCTTGACTCCAGGAGAGAGGCGCAGCATGACCGGCGCCCGCTTGCCATCCGGCACGATCCGCTCGAGCACACCGAACTCCTGGAAGCCGTCGATGACGATGGTGGCACCGGCGCGGTAGGCGGCGTCGATGTCCTCCCAGCTCTTGTTGTTGCCGAGGAAATGAAGGCGGTCGGTCGGAAAGCCTGACTTGAGTGCGATGTGGAGCTCGCCGGCGGAGACTACGTCGAGGCCCAGGCCCTCCTCAGCGACGATCCGGAGGAACTGCGGCGACGCGAAGGCTTTCGCCGAGTAGAGCACGTGACCGGCTGAGCCCATCGCGGCCATGTACTCGCGGCATTTCTGGCGCACCGTCTCCTCGTCGTAGACGTAGAGCGGCGTGCCGTGCGCTCGCGCGAGATCGGTCAGGTCGCAACCGCCCACCTCCATGTGGCCGGCGGCGTTGACCCGGTACGTAACCGGGAAGAGCAACTAGCTGAGGTCTAGTTAGGGCCCGAGCCGCAGGAGCCGCACGAACCTCCGCAGCAGCCGCCGCCGGTGCTCTCAGCGCTGCCGAAGTCCATCGACTCCAGCGATGAGCCGGCGCCGCCCGCGTAGGCGAAGCTCGAGACGAGGACCCTGGTCTTGGTGGATTCGCATGACGGGCAGACCTGCGCCCTGTCTCGCTCGGCGAACCTGGTCAGGACCTCGAACTTGCCGGAGCAGCTCTCGCACCGATACTCGTAGATGGGCATCTCAGTGAACGATTCTAAGCTCGCGGAGCTTGCGCGACTGATCGAGGAGTGGCCCGGCCTGGTATCGGCGCCGGCCGACGAGCTCATCGAGGACTGCCTCGTGCTGGTTTCGCACGTGTCGGACGCGACGACGTTGGTCGACGTCGGGTCGGGCGGCGGGCTGCCGGGATTGGCGCTGAAGATCATGGTGCCGCGACTGGCGGTGACTCTGGTCGAAGCGGACGGCCGGAAGGCTGCCTTCCTGACGCAGGCGTGCGCGCGGCTAGGGTTGCCGGGAGTGCGGGTGGTCGACCGCCGCGCCGAGGACGCGGCTCATGACGCCGGATTGCGCGAGGCGTTCGATGTGGCCGTGGCCCGGGGTCCGCTGCCGGCCGGGCCATCGAGCTGCTGGGTGGCGGGCCGCTGCAGATCGAGCCGGCCCCGTCGAAAGCGCGGAGGTCGGGGATCGTCGTGGTGGTCGAGAAGGTGGGGCCCACCCCGAAGGCCTATCCGCGGCGAGCCGGGGTGCCTGCGCGCCGCCCCCTCTAGAGCTGCCCGGCCAGGCGCAGCTGCCGCCGCAGCACCCACCGGCTGGACAGGTTCACCAGCAGAACCAGCACAACCAGCACCAGGGCAGCGCCCCAGGCCTGGTTCTGCAGGGACGGGTATGGAGTCAATGCGTCGTGAAAGACGATCAGCGGCAACGCGGACATCGGCTGCGTCGGATCCAGGTTCCAGAAACGGTTGCCAAAGCCCGTGAAAAGGAGGGGTGCGGTTTCGCCCGCGGCGCGCGCGACCGCCAGCAAGGCGCCGGTGATCACGCCCGGCGCGGCCGCCGGCAGCACCAGCTGCAGCGACACCCGCCATCGGGGAAGGCCGAGAGCCAGCCCGGACTCGCTCAGGCTCGTGGGAATCAGGGCGATCGCCCCTTCCGACGTGCGGATGACAACAGGAAGCATCAGCACCGCCAGCGCGACGGCGCCAGACCAGCCCGAAAAGTGGTGCAGCGGCACCACGAGCACCGCGTACGCGAACAAGCCGATTGCGATCGACGGCGCGCCAACCAGGACATCGGCGGCCAAACGAACCCAGCCTGCCCAGCGACCGCCACCGCACTCCCCCAGATAAAGACCGCCGACGACCCCGACCGGAATCGACAGCATCGACGCGAGGCCGACCATGATCGCGGTGCCTGCGATGGCGTGGGAAACGCCGCCGCCGGGTATGCCGATCGGGCGCTCGACGTTGAGGAAGAACTCGGGATGCGTTACGGCAGGCAGCCCTTTGGCCGCGGTGTAACCGAGCACCAGCGCGAGCGGCACGAGTGCGATTCCGGTCAGGGCGTAGGCGGCGCTTACAGCGAGCGTACTGCGCAGCCTTCGCGCGCGGTTCCGCAATCTCATCGCCTGGTCCTCGAGGTCGAGCGAACGAGCAGGAGCGCGAGCATGTTGACGATCAACGTGACCAGGATCAGGACGAGGCCCAGCTCGGCCAGCGCCGCCGGGTAGAGGACGCCTGTCGCCTCGGTGAACTCGTTGGCGATCACGCTGGCCAGCGTGTAAGCGGGCGAGAAGATGGAGGCGGGAATTTCGGGCCGGTTGCCGATGACCATGGTCACCGCGATGGTTTCTCCGAGAGCGCGTCCGAGCGCGAGCACTGACGCTCCAAAGATGCCGGCCCGTGCCGCGGGCAGGATGACCTTCCAGGTCGTTTCCCACCACGTCGCCCCGAGCGCGATGGCACTCTCGCGCAGGCCTGACGGGACCGCCCGCATGACGTCTCGAGAAACCGCTGAGAGCGTGGGCAGGATCATCACGGCAAGGACGACCGCGGCGGTGAAAAGGCTCGTCTGGCGCGCCGGGCCGGAAAGCAGCCCGATGAAGCTGAAGCGCTCCGACACGGGAAGCTCGACGTGATTGAACAGGTACGGCGCCATCACGTAGAGCGCCCAGATTCCGTAGACAACGCTCGGGATCGCCGCCAGGAGCTCAACGCCGGTGCCGATCGTCGCCCTCAATCGCTGCGCGCCCGGCTGCGCGAGGACAATGGCGACGGCGAGGCCGACCGGCAGGGCGATGGCAAGTGCGATGAAGCTCGTGGCGACTGTTCCGTAGATGAATGGAAGCGCGCCGAAGTCGAGCGACACCGGATTCCAGCTGCGCGCGAGCAGGAAGCCCGCACCAAAATGACTGACCGCCGGCGCCGCCTCGCGATACAGCACCACAACGATGGCGAGGATCGCGAGCGGCGCCACGCAGCTGACGGCCACCGCGAAGATTCGGAAGCGATCCGGAGGGCGCCGCTCTGCGAGCGGCAGGCGCAGCGCCTGGATCAAGCGGCCGCCTCGGGCCTGCGGTCGAGCCGGTAGCCCGACCCCCTCACCGTCACGATTTCGAAGTCGACCTGTCCGGCGAACTTCTGGCGCAGCCACCTGATATGTACGTCGACTGTCTTGCGGTCCCCGTTGAACTCAGGGCCCCACACGCTCTCCAGGAGCGCCTCCCGGGTATGCACGCGATTGGGGTGCGCGACTAGGTGTGACAGTAGATCGAACTCGCGCGCCGCAAGCTTGACCTCGCGGTCGCCGACGGTGACCCGCCGCGCCGCGCGATCGATGGTGAAGGAGCCGATGGTCTCCACACCCGGTGTCGACGGACAGAGAACGGCTTGGTGATGTAGTCGTCGGCGCCCAGCTCGAGGCCGACGATCTTGTCAACCTCCGAGTCCTTGGCGGTCAGCATGATGATCGGCACGCGGCTCGTCTTGCGGACCGCGCGGCAAAAGTCGAGACCGGTCATCCCCGGCAGCATCAGGTCCAGCAGGATCAAGTCAGGACTCGACGTCCGCGCGGTCCTGAGCCCGGAGGCGCCGTCCGCAGCCTCATGCACGGCGAAACCCGCCGAAGCCAGGTTGTAGCGCAGCATGTCGCGAATTCCCTCGTCGTCTTCAACGACCAGTACGCGACCGGCGCCCGCAGTCCTGCGCGTGTTCGCAGAGACCGCGGTCATCCGAGCTCGACCACCTGGCCGGTCTCGAGGAAGGCGATGTCCTCAGCCACGTTCGTCACGCGGTCGGCGATGCGTTCGAGGCTGTGGGCCACGAGCAGAAGCGTGACGGCCCGCAACGCCAGTTCGGTATCAGTCCCCTGCCCCATCTCGGCGATCAGGAGCTCGAAGGTGCGGTGGTACAGGCGATCCATCTCGTTGTCGCGCGCGGCGACCTCGCGCGCCATGTTCATGTCGCGCGCGATGAGTGCTTCGAGGATGTCATGCACCTGGCCGATGGCGAGCTCCCCCATGAGCCCGAACTCCGACCGCAACGGCAGGTCCGGCAGCCCGCAGAGCGTGCCGGTCATGCGCGCGATTCGCACCGCGTAGTCACCGATGCGCTCCAACTCGCTCGCGATGTACTGCACGCCCATCAGGTCGCGTAGGTCGCGGGCCACGGGTTGCTGGGTCGATATGACCATGAACACCTGCTCGCGGATCTGCCGGAACAGCTCGTTGAGGTACTGGTCGTCATGACGGACCTTGTCCGCCGCACTCGGGTCTCGGCGCCGCAGGGCATCGAGCGAGGCTTCGATCTGCGATTCGACCATCGTGCCCATCCTGGCCAGCGATTCCCGAAGGCTCTCGAGCTCCTTCTCGAACGTGAGCCTCGGCACTAGCCGGTCACTACCCGAACCGCCCCGTGATGTAGTCCTCGGTGCGCCTGTCCTGCGGGTGATTGAAAAGTGCCGCGGTCGGCGCGAATTCGATCAGCTCGCCGTATCTGTGGGCCGGATTCATGAGCATGAACGCGGTGAAGTCCGACACGCGAGCTGCCTGCTGCATGTTATGGGTGACGATCACGATCGTGTAGGACTGCGAGAGCTCGGCCATGAGGTCCTCGATCTTGGTCGTGGCGATCGGGTCCAGGGCCGAGCAGGGCTCGTCCATCAATATCACCTCTGGGTTGACTGCCAGGCAGCGGGCGATCGACAACCGCTGAAGCTGTCCGCCCGACAGCGAAACGGCCGGCGCGTCGAGGCGGTCCTTCACCTCGTCCCACAGCGCGGCGCGCTCGAGGCTTCTCGCCACGGCCTCCTTGACGCGTGGCGCGCTCCATGCGAGCAGCCGCGGCGCGAACGCGACGTTGTCCTGGATGGACATCGGAAAAGCGGTCGGTCGCTGGAAGACCATGCCGATCTTTTGCCTCAGCTCAAGCAGCCGGCCAGTGGTCACGATGTTCTCGCCGTCGCATACGACCGAACCAGTTGCCCGGGCGCCGGGTACCAGGTCGTACATGCGGTTGAA
>VBIA01000076.1 GCA_005879985.1 Chloroflexota bacterium
CGATCGCGACCCCGACGATCCGTAGCCGCTCTTGACGAGCCCGGTGTCGGACTGGACAAAACGGATGGAATCCATGGACACGCCAAGCAACTGTGACGCGAGCTGCGAGTACACGGTCTCGTGGCCCTGCCCGCTCGCCGTCGTGCCGGTCGAGATCACAATCGAACCGTCTGCCTCTGCGCTCGCGGTTGCCGCCTCGCCCGTGTAGAGCACCGCGGTCATCTCCACGTATGACGAGATGCCGATGCCGAGCTGCAGCCTTTCGTCGCGCTTGCGTCGCGCGCGCTGATCATTTCGCAGGTCGTCGTAACCGGCCGCCTGCAGCGCCAGATCCAGCGCGCGTGCATAGTCGCCGGAGTCGTAGTTGAGGCCTGTCGGCGTCGTATGTGGGAACGGGCCGGCGACCAGATTGCGGCGGCGAAGCTCGGCCGGGTCGACCTTCAGCTCGGCCGCGAGCATGTCCATCGCCCGCTCCATGATCGCGATGGCCTCCGGCCGGCCGGCGCCGCGATAGGCGGATAGCACGGCGGTGTTGGTGAACATGCTGCGGCCGGCGAAACGAACGTTGGGGATCTCGTACACGCTGGGGAGCAGCATCGACGTGAGCACCAGCTGCGGCGGCGCGAGTCCTGCGTACGCGCCGGCGTCGGCGACGGTATTGACCTCGAGGCCGATGAGCTTGCCTTCCCGGGTGGCGCCGAGCGCCACGTCGGAGACCAGTGCGCGGCCCTGGCTCATCGCGACCATGTTCTCCGTGCGGTACTCGAACCACCTCACGGGCCGGCCGAGCTTCATGGCGACCGCCGCGATGACGCTCTGCTCGGGGTAGGTCATCAGCTTCGCCCCGAACGCGCCTCCGACATCGCCCGCGATCACGCGGACCTTTTCTTCGGGAAGCCCGAGCGCCGCCGCCACAACGCCGCGCACTCCGAAGGGCACCTGGGTCGAGACCCAGACGCGGATGCCGCTGTTTCCATCAGGCTCGGCCACGATTGCGTTGCCCTCGATGGGCGCAGCCGCGAGGCGCTGGTTCATGAAGCGCCCTCGCACGATTACGTCAGCACCGTTGAGAGCACGCTCGTCGCCGAGGTCGAACTCGAACGCGACGCTGTCGCTCTTTTGGGGGTCGACGATCACCGGAAGCGGCTCGTAGTCCACGACCACCGCAGCCGCCGCGTCGACCGCGGCCTCACGCGTCGAGCCCACGGCGACGGCGATGAGGTCGCCCACAAAGCTCACTTCGTCAGTGCACATGCGGGGCCGCGCGGTCTCGGACTCGAATTTCAGGTCGGCGGCGACATAGACCGCCTCGACGCCGGGGATCTCGCGTGCCGCGCCCACGTCCACCGCCGAGAGCCGCGCGTGCGCCATCGTCGAGCGCACGAACACCGCGTGGAGGCAGTGCTCAGGCCGTATGTCGTCGGTGTACCGTCCCTGGCCCGTCACGAGGCGGGGGTCCTCGCGCCGCTTGACCCTGCCCCCAAGCGCGGTGCGCACCGCCATGCCCGGGAGGGTAGCCTGTTGAGGATGTTGATGGAGGTGACGTGCCGCTGCGGCTGGACCACGCGCGGCACGAAGGCGCAGGTGGTCGCGAACGTACAGGCCCACGGCCGTACCGCGCACCAGACCTACCTCACGCCCGCCGAGGTGCGCGCGATCTGGCGCGCCGTCCCCGACAGCGCGGCCGGTCCCAGTGCCAAAAGCTAAAAATCCATCTGGCAGCCGGCGCGGTCGCAATCGATCGGCCGGCAGGCTGGAGATCCTGATGGAGACGGTGGGTCCGCCCCTCTCCACCACCGCCTGGGCGGCGGAGTTCGTCGCCCAGACGCTCGAGGTGCTGCCGGTCTTCATGCGCGACGGCGAGCTGTTCTGGCTGAAGCCGGTCCACGGCGACTCGCTGCGCATCGGCCTTGCGCCGTCATCGAGCCCGGGTGATGAGGTGATCGCCGCGATGACGCGGTACCCGCTGACACCTCGTGCAGTGCACTCGACTTCGTGGCGCAGCGAGCAGGGACGTGTGATCCTCACGTACGTGGCCGCGGTCGAACCTCCAGACCAGCTGCCGCCGGATTCGCTGGAGACGCTTCCCGTCGGCCGGGCCGAGCTCGCGCGGGGAGAGGCGATGGCGGCGCCCCGGGCAATCGGGGTCGGCCCCGTGCTCGAGCACGCGCTGCGCCACCTGGCGTGGCTCGTCCGTGACGACCCGGCGATCGCCACCGCACTGGCGGCGTGGCACGACGCGCTCGCGGTCTACGTGCCCGAACCCTTCCGCGCGCTATGAGGCGCGGGAGGAGGGCCGCGGCGAGAGATTCGGCGATCCAGGCGGCCCGAATGCGGGCGAGGCGACGAGCAGCGCAGGGAGCGCATCTCGTAGATGCGTAACCGAGCAGCGCAGGAGCCGAGCCCGCAGGCGGGCTGCATGGGCGCCGAAGATCCGCCGCGGGTCCTCCTGCCCGCGCCTCGCAGCTGATGGCGGACGCGGCCGAGCGCTGGGGAGTCATCCCCCGATACACCGGGTACCAGGGCAACGTGGTCGAGTCGCCGGGCTCGACCATCGAGGCGATCGTGCGCGCGATGGCCGGCGGTCGCGACGAGCCACCCCGCATCGATCGGGGGCAGGTATCCGACGGCCGGTGCACGCCTCCTCCCGAGCGAGGATGGGGCTGGGCGATCCAGCTTTACGCCGCGCGTTCGCACGACAGCTGGGGCATCGGCGACCTCGCCGACCTTCGCCGCTTGGGCCGGTGGGCACGATCCGCCGGCGCGTCGGTCGTGCAGATCAGCCCGCTTGGCGCGCAGCCGCCGACGTCGCCGTACCAGTCCTGCCCGTACTACTCCTCGTCGCGAAGATTCCGCAACACCACGTACCTGCGGGTCGAGGAGATCGAAGGCGCACAGCGCGTCACCGCCGAGCTCGCGCCACTCCAGGCCCAGGCCCACGCACTCAACAGCACGCGGCTCATCGATCACGATGCGGTGTTCGCGCTCAAGTCGCAGGCGCTCGAGCTGATATTTCGCGCAGCTCCGCAGCCGCGCGGCCTGGCCTCATGGCAGAAGAAGCAGGGCCGCGCACTTCTCGACTTCGCCACGTTCGATGCGCTCGCCGAGGTGCACGGCGCGGCCTGGCGGAACTGGCCTTCATCGCTTCAGTCGCCGCGCGCCAGGGGCGTCGAGCAGGCTCGCGCCGAGCTCGCCGACCGCGTCGCCTTTCATCAATGGGCGCAGTTCCACGCGCATCAGCAGCTCACGCGCGCCGCGCGCGAGATAACCCTCATCGCAGACGTGCCAGTCGGCTTCGCGTCGGACGGCTTTGACGCGTGGCGGTGGCAGGATGAGCTCGCTCCGGGCATGCGGGTCGGCGCACCGCCTGACTACTTCTTTCCAGACGGTCAAGACTGGGGCATGCCGCCGTTCGACCCATGGAAGCTGCCGGCTGGGCATTTCGAGCCGTTCGTAGACGCGGTGCGAGCCACGACCGCGCACGCGAAGGGCCTGCGTCTCGACCACGTGATGTCACTGTTCCGGCTGTTCTGGATTCCAGAGGGCGGCGGCGCGGCGGCGGGCGCGTATGTCCGCTATCCGTCGGCGGCGCTGCTTGCGGTGCTCGCGGCGGAGAGCCGCCGCTCGGGCTCGTTCGTCATCGGGGAGGACCTCGGGCTCGTCGAGCCGTCGGTGAAGACGACGCTTCAGCGAGTCGGCGCCCTCGGCTACCGGCTGCTCTGGTTCGAGACGGAGCCGAGCGAGAGCTGGCCGCAGCAATCCGTCGCGGCGATCGGCACGCATGACCTGCCCACCGTCGCGGGCATCTGGCGCCGCACAGAGCCGGACCACCGGCAGCATCACCTCCGGAGCCGGCTGGTGGAGGCGACCGGGCTGCCCGACGACTCGGACGCGCTCGACGTCGCCGTCGCCGCCTACCGGCGGCTGGCCAACTCGAAGTCGTGCCTCGTGCTCGCCTCGCTGGAGGACGCTCTGGCGGTCGACGAGCGGCCGAACGTCCCGGGCACGACCACCGAGTGGCCGAACTGGCGTCTCGCGCTGCCGATCCCACTCGAGGAGATCGAGCGCGCGGAGGGACCTGGCCGCATCGCTGAGGTGATGTCCGCAGCGAACAGGTCGCCGAACTCGCCGCACTAACATTCGATCTGTGATCGCGGTCAAGAGGCTGCCTGGAACTGATGTCGATTTCTACCCACTGGCCGATCTTCCGAAGGCGGGCCTGGGCGATCCGGCCGGGCTGCCGATCACGGTCAAGGTCCTGCTCGAGGGACTCATCCGGCTCAGCCAAGCAGGGACCACGTCTGAGGCGAACGTGCCGGCGCTGGTCGCCTGGCCCGCGCCACGCTCCAGGGACGCAGAGCTGCCGTTTCTTCCCGCCCGAGTCCTCATGCAGGACTTCACCGGGGTGCCGGCGGTGGTGGACCTCGCCGCCATGCGCTCGGCGATGCAGCGCGCACGCAAGGATCCGGGCAAGGTCGACCCTCTCGTCCCTGTCGACCTGATCATCGACCACTCGGTCCAGGTCGATTCGTTCGGCCTACGCGACTCGTACACGCGCAACATCGAGAAGGAGATCGAGCGCAACCGCGAGCGTTACGCGCTCCTGCGCTGGGCTCAGCAGGCGTTTCACAACTTCTCGCTGGTCCCGCCGGGCATGGGCATCTGCCACCAGGTGAACCTCGAGTACGTCGCCAAGGTCGTGCAGGTGCGCGAGATGGACGGACACAAGACGGCGATCCCCGACACGCTCATGGGCACCGACTCGCACACGACGATGGTCAACGGCCTCGGCGTGCTCGGATGGGGGGTCGGCGGCATCGAGGCCGAGGCGGCCATGCTCGGCCAGCCCGCCTACCTGGCGCCGCCGATTGTCGTGGGCGTTCGCTTTAGTGGCGCGCTTCGCGCGGGCGCGACGGCCACCGACCTCGTGCTGACGCTCACCGAGATGCTGCGCAAGCACGGTGTCGTCGACAAGTTCGTCGAGTTCTGCGGTGACGGCCTTTCGACCCTGTCGGTGCCCGACCGCGCGACGCTCAGCAACATGTGCCCCGAGTACGGCGCCACGTCCGCGCTGTTCCCGGTCGACGCGCAGACGCTGCGCTACCTCGAGACCACGGGCCGCAGCGCCGACCACATCGCGCTGGTCGAGCGCTACAGCAAGGAGCAGGACCTGTTCCGTGTCGACGGCGCGGCCACCCCACGCTTCAGCGAGCTGCTCGAGCTGGACCTCGCCAGGGTAGAGCCCAGCCTGGCCGGCCCCAAGCGGCCGCAGGATCGCGTCGCGCTGCCAAATGTGTGGGAGAGCTTCACGTCGGCGTTTGTGCACAGCCCGAAGCCCGAGCCCGAGGCCATCTCGAGGTTGACCGAAGAGGGCGGCCCTATCGACGGCCGCGTGGCGGTGGCGGTCGCGCATCGGCGCCCGGCCAACCTCGAGGACGGCTGTGTGGTCATCGCAGCGATCACCAGCTGCACCAACACTTCGAACCCTTCGGTGATGGTGGCCGCGGGATTGCTCGCGCAGAAGGCGGTGGCGCGCGGGCTGGCCGTGAACCCCTACGTGAAGACCAGCCTCGCGCCCGGCTCACGTGTGGTCACTGACTACCTGAACAGCGCCGGCTTGATGGAGCCGCTGGAAAAGCTCGGTTTCTTCCTGGTCGGCTACGGCTGCACGACGTGCATTGGCAACTCCGGACCGCTGGCCACGCCTGAGGTCGAGGCGGCGGTGAACGGCGAGAACCTCAGCGTCGTCGCAGTGCTGTCGGGCAACCGGAACTTCGAGGCCCGCATTCATCCGCTGGTGAAGGCGAGCTACCTGGCCTCGCCTCCGCTGGTCGTTGCGTTCGCGCTCGCCGGCACAGTGCATATCGACCTGAGCAAGGATCCGATCGGCACCGATCGCGACGGCAAGCAGGTGATGCTGTCGGAGCTCTGGCCGTCGCAGGACGAGGTCAACTCGGTCATCCAGAGATGCGTGAAGCAGGAGATGTTCAAGCGCGAGTACTCGCGGATCTTCGACGGGGACGAGCACTGGAAGACGATGTCAGCGCCAACCGGCCCGATCTTCCAGTGGGACTCAGGCTCGACATATGTGAAGGAGCCGCCGTACTTCGAGGGCTTCCATGCCAGGCCGGCCGCGCTCACCGACGTCGATGGCGCCCGCGTGCTGTGCATCCTCGGCGACTCGGTGACGACCGACCACATCTCACCCGCAGGCGCTATCCCGACCGACAGCCCCGCCGGCCGTTACCTCATCGAGTATGGCGTCGATCGGTTCGACTTCAACAGCTTCGGGTCGCGGCGCGGCAATCACGAGGTGATGGTGCGTGGAACGTTCGGCAACATCAGGCTGCGCAACGCGCTCGTTCAGCGCGAGGGTTACTGGACGCTGCACATGCCGGATGGCGCGGAGATGACCATCTTCGACGCGTCGGAGCGCTATCGTGCCGAGCGCGTGCCGCTCATCGTGCTCGCGGGCAAGGAGTACGGGTCCGGCTCGTCACGCGACTGGGCCGCCAAGGGGCCGCTCCTGCTGGGCGTGCATGCGGTGATCGCCGAGAGCTTCGAGCGCATCCATCGCTCGAACCTAGTAGGCATGGGGGTGCTGCCGCTGGAGTTCGCGCCGGGCGAGAACCCGAAGACGCTCGGGCTGACCGGTCATGAGAGCTTCACGATTCGCGGCCTGGACGGCCTCGCGCCGGGGCAGCCGGTCGACGTCGTCGCCACGACCGATGACGGCAAGAGCACTACGTTCACGACGCGCGCGCGGGTCGACAACGACACGGAGATCGGCTACATGCACAACGGCGGCATCCTGCCCCTGGTGCTGCGCCAGCTCATGGGTTGATCAGCGCCCCCTCCTAGCCTCCCCGCTCGCGGGGAGGGACTGGTTACTACTGCAGCCAGTCGGTGATGAAGTGCGAGCTGTCGTGAATGTCCACCTGCCGCAGCCGGCCGGTGCCGGCGTTGACGAATGAGTGCCACGCGCGAGTCGGGACGATGACGATGTCACCGGCGGTGACTCGGACGGTCTTGCCGTCCACTGTCGCGTCGGCGACGCCCTCGATGACGATCAGCACCTCCGGATAGGCATGGCGGTGCGGTTTCGGTCCCTCGCCAGGCCCCGCGTCGACCAGGATGAAAGTGAAACCCAGCCCGCCATTGTCACGGCCGATGAAGTCGCGCGCGATCTGATCGCCGGGAAGATCCGTCGAGCGTATGACCTGCATACGTAGAGTCTGCAGGGCGCGAGGAAGTCAACGGGTGCGGGCAACCCGGGAGATCAAAGGGCCGAGCCGCTACGCTGCGGTCGTCGCCTCGATCGGCCGGCGCCGCTCGTAGCCGCACTCCGGACACTCGTACAGGCCGACCACAGTGTCCGGCCGCGACGAGTCGGAGTGCATCGAGCGCAAGCGCATCGGCACCTTGTCCTCATGACGCTCACAGCTCGGAGCGTCCTCGTGGTCCATAAGGGAATTTTGTGCGCTGCTTGGTGCAGCCCCATAGTGCCGGCGGCACAAGGCTGAGCCGGATTTGCTTGTGATCTGCGCACACAGCTAATCTCTGTTGCAGATGGCACGCAGGGCCGCCGAGGAGCTCGCTGAGCCCAAACCGACGGTGCGCGAGGCGATGCGCATGAGCGAATTCGCCGACGCGCGACTGCTCGCGGGCGAGAACGGCCTCGACCGCCCGATCGAATGGGTGCGGCTGATGGAGACGCCAGAGATCCAGCCGCGCGCGGGCGACCTTCTGCTCACCACCGGCTTCCCGATCAAGGACGACCTCGCCGCTCAGATCAGGCTCATCGGCCGCATCGCCGAGTCCGGCGGCGCGGGGCTGGTGGTCAAGCCGCACCCTTACCTGCGCAAGCTCGCTCCCGAGATGCTCACCGAGGCGAATCGGCTCGACGTGCCGCTGTTCACCGTGCCGGCGAGCGTCCAGCTCGTCGACGTCATGGCTCAGCTGCTCGAGCGAATCATCAACGCCGAGCACTCGCGGCTGAAGCGCTCGATCGAGATCCACCGCCGGTTCACCGAGCTGGTGCTGGACGGCAAGGGTGTCAACGAGATCTGCAAGACGCTCTCGGATCTCCTGGAGAGCGCGGTCGTGATCGAGGACGCGAGCTTTCACCTGCTCGCGCACGCCGGCGGCACCGGCGACCCGCACCGCAAGGAGACGATCCAGCGCCAGGGAACGCCCCAGCGTGTGCTGTTCGACCCACAGATCCAGCGCATGCTTCGGGAGATCGAAGCCAAGCGCGGACCGATCAAGGTCCCCCCATTCCCGCACGTCGGCATGTCCAAGGAGCGGCTGATCGCACCCATCCTGGCCGCCAACCAGGTGCTCGGCTACATCTCGGTCATGGACAACCAGCCACACAACGAGGAGCTGGCCTTCCTTGCGCTGGAGCAGGCATCGCTCGTGCTGGCCCTGTCAATCGCCAAGGAGCGCGAGCTGGCCGAGGTCGAAGGCCGGGTTCGGGGCGAGTTCCTGGGCGACCTGCTGTTCGGCACCTACGGCGACGAGGCCGCAGCGCAGCGGCGCGCCCGCCACCTCGGCTATCCGCTGCACGGGCAGCACATCGTGATGTTGGTCGACATCGACGACTTCCGCGGCTTCAACCGGGCGCGCCAGGTCTCCGAGGATGCGATCCAGGCCTTGAAGCGGGAGTTCCTCCGCCGTGTCACGGCGGTCGTGCGCGCCAGCTACCCGCGCGCGCTGGTGCAGGGCCGGTCTGACAGCGTCGTGTCGCTGCTGCCTCTCGGCACCGAGCCCGGCGAGCACCAGTCACGCGTGCAGGCGCTGGGCATGCAGGTCAAGCAGTCGATCGCCGACTGGAAGCCCGGCTTCACCGTCTCGGTCGGGTTCAGCGGCCCGGTGGAAGCGCCCACCGGCGTGGCCGGCGCCCAGCGCGAGGTGACCTCGGTGATGGATTCGCTCGCGCGCTTCAAGCGGTGGGGTCAGGTCGTGGCCGTGCCCGAGCTCGGACTTACGGGTCTTCTCGCGGCGGTCGCGGATGAGCGCCTCGTCGATTACGCGCAGCGGCTCCTCGGTCCGCTCGTGGAGCACGATCGCGCGCGCAACGGCAGCCTCGTCGCGACGCTGCGTGCCTATCTCGAGACCGGCGAGCAGCAGGAAGCGGCGAAGCGGCTGCGCGTGCACCCCAACACGCTGCGCTACCGGCTCGACCGCATCCGGGAGATCGGCGGCTTCAACCTCGAGGAGGCGGAGACGCGCCTGAATCTCGCCGTCGCGCTGCGCGTGCAATCGCTCCTGGGCATGTGACGGCGACATAAGCAACCACGCGCTTCTTTGTAAGCGCTGCACTAGCTGAGGCGAACCGATCGCGATACGCTCTCGATCAGTGCCCCCCACCAACCGTCAAACACGCCTGGCGTCCTGCGGCGGGGGATCCGACGAAGATGCAAGGAGCCTCCGACGCGGGAGGCAGGCCTGGGCTGGGGATCTGCCCAGCTCGCGCGCGGCATGCGGTATGGGCTTCGTGTCCACGCCAGAGCTCGGCCATGAGTCGGTTGAGCTCGGAGCCCGCGCGCTGGCGCGGCTCGCGCACCGCGGCGGTCTGGACGCCGACGGCAAGAGCGGGGACGGCGCGGGTCTCCTGATCCAGGTTCCGCACCGCTTGCTCGGTGGCGACTTCGCGGTCGTGTGCGTGTTCGAGTGGGATGAGCAAGCGCTACCGCTGATCGCGCGGGCGATGGACAACGCCGGCATGCGGATGCTGGAGTGGCGTCGAGTGCCGATCGACGCCTCCAGTCTCGGCGAGCGTGCGCGCGAGACGATACCCGGCATCTGGCACGGGCTGATCGCAAGGTCCGAGGCGGACGCGGACATGTGGGAATCGCGTCTCTACCGGGCGCGTCGCGCCGCGGAAAGGCAAGCCTCGGCGAGCGGCGTGCGCATGTACATCCCTTCCTGCTCGAGCCGGACCCTCGTCTACAAGGGCCTCATGGCGGGCACCCGGCTCGCTGACTTCTATCTCGACCTGCAGGACCCCGATTGCGAGAGCAGGCTCGCGGTCTTCCACCAGCGCTACTCGACCAACACCATGCCCGACTGGCGGCTCGCGCAGCCCTTCCGCATGCTCGCGCACAACGGCGAGATCAACACCGTCGGGGCGAACCGCGCGTGGATGCGCGCCCGCGAAGCAGAGCTCGAGCCAGAGCTGCGAGAGGCCGTCTGGCCCGAAGGGTCGGACTCCGCATCGCTCGACAACGCGCTCGAGCTCCTGGTCAGGCGCGGCTGGGAGGCCTCCGAGGCGCTGATGAGCCTCGTGCCCGACGCCTGGGAAGGCCGCGGCGACCTCGCGCCCGCGGTGCGCGACTTCTATCGATACCAGTCGACCAAGTTCGAGCCGTGGGACGGACCGGCCGCGCTCGCTTTCAGCGACGGCGTCGTGGTCGGCGCGGCACTGGACCGCAACGGCCTGCGTCCGCTGCGCTGGGCGCGCACGCGCCAGGGGATGGTGGCAGCCGCCTCGGAGGCCGGCGTCGTGACCATGGAGCCGTCCGACGTCGCTGAGCGCGGCCGCCTGGGACCTGGACAGATGCTGCTCGTGGACACCCGCGACAACTCCGTGCTGCGCGACGCCGACGCGAAGGAGCGGGCTGCGTCGAGGCACGATTACGGTCTGCTCGCGGACCGGGTGCTTGTGCCGGTGCCGCGCCGCCACATCGAGCTCGAGCCGCTGTCGGACCTCGGCCGGCTGCACCGCATTCACGGCTGGGGTTTCGAGGACGTGAAGATGGTCGTCGAGGTCATGGCCGAGACCGGCGCCGAGCCGGTGTACTCCATGGGCGACGACATCCCCATCGCGCCGCTCGGCCGAACGCCGCGCCGTCTTTACGGCTACCTGCGCCAGCGCTTCGCGCAGGTGACCAACCCCGCGATCGACCCGCTGCGCGAGAAGGCCGTCATGTCGCTGCGGACGCTTCTTGGCGCGCGCTCGCGCACCCTCGAGCCCGAGGGCGGCGCCGAATCCGAGCTGAGCCGCCGGCACCATCCCGCGGTGCCTGAACACTCGCGGCTGCTCGAGCTCGAGTCTCCAGTGCTGGGCGCGGGCGAGCTTGCGCGAGTCCTCGAAGAGGCGACTGTGCTCGACGCGACGTGCGCGCCGGACCGCTCCCTCGGCGCCGAGCTCAGGCGGCTGCAGCTGGAGGCAGAGCAGGCCGGCGGCATCATCGCCATCAGCGACCGGCGCGCTGACCTCGACTCCACGCGGATGCCGATCCCGATGGCCCTGGCCGTGGGCGCGGTGCACGAGCACCTGCTGAGCACCGGCCGTCGCATGGCGATCGACATCATCGCGATCGCCGGCGACGTCGTCGACGTGCACGACGTCGCGTGCCTGGTGACGACCGGCGCGAGCGCGGTGCATCCGTACCTCGCGATGGCCACGGCCGGCCCGGAGCGCGAGGCCGCCTACCGCAAAGCCCTGGACGCGGGACTGCTGAAGGTGATGGCCAAGATGGGCATCTCCTGCGCGGCGAGCTACCGCGGCGGGCTGGTGCTCGAAGCGCTCGGCCTGGGCGCCGAGGTGATGCGCATGTGCTTCCCGTCGATGCCGTCCCGTATCGGCGGCGCCGACCTCGAGGTTCCGGAAGACCGGTGAGCATCACGCGTACAACCCGCTCGGCGTGCGTACCGCGCAGAAGGCGGCCGCCGGTGCGGACCGCGATCAGTTCCACGAGTGGCTGCGCACGTCGCGCATGGACCGGCCGCAATCGCTGCGCGAGCTGCTGGTGCTGCACGAGTCGGACTCGCCCGCACCTATGAACGAGGTCGAGCCTGCGAGCGAGATCGTCAAGCGATTCGTGAGCACGGCGATGTCGCTGGGTGCTCTGTCGCCGGAGGCGCACGAGGCGCTCGCGCTGGCGATGAACCAGATCGGCGCAAGGTCCAACTCGGGCGAAGGCGGGGAAGATCCGGACACGTACGACGATTCATCGATTCGTCGCGACAACAGCGTGAAGCAGGTCGCGTCCGCGCGATTCGGCGTGACGCCCGCCTACCTCAAGCGCGCCGACGAGCTCGAGATCAAGATCGCGCAGGGCTCGAAACCCGGTGAGGGCGGCCAGCTGCCCAGCCTGAAGGTGACGAGCCTCATCGCCCGGCTGCGTCACGCGCAGCCCGGAATGCAGCTCATCTCACCGCCGCCGCACCACGACATCTACTCCATCGAGGACCTGGCGCAGCTCATCTACGACCTGAAGACCGTGAACCCGCGCGCCCGCGTCGGCGTGAAGCTCGTGGCCGAGTCCGGCGTGGGCACCATCGCCGCCGGCGTGGTGAAGGCGCGCGCCGATTACGTGCTCATCTCGGGGCACGACGGCGGCACGGGCGCGTCACCGCTCTCGTCCATCAAGAACGCCGGCGTGCCGTGGGAGCTCGGACTGGCGGAGACGCAGCAGGTGCTCGTGGCGAACCGGCTGCGCGAGCGCGTGAGCCTCCGCACCGACGGCGGCCTGCGCAGCGGCCGCGACATCGTCGTCGCGGCGCTTCTCGGCGCGGAGGAGTTCGGCTTCGGCACCGGAGTGCTGGTCGCGCTGGGCTGCGACATGGCGCGGCAGTGCCACCTGAACACCTGCCCCACCGGCATCGCCACGCAGCGTGAGGACCTGCGCGCCAAGTTCACCGGCCGGCCCGAGCACGTCATCAACCACCTGTTCCTCATCGCCGAGGACGTGCGCGAGGAGCTGGCGCGGCTCGCCGCGCGCACTGTCGACGAGATCGTGGGACGCGCGGACCTGCTCGCAGCGTCGGCCGACAGCTTGCTGGACCTGTCGCTGGTGCTCGCGTGCGCCGGCAATGCGGCGCCAACGCGGCGTTTGTGGGCACGCAACGGAGAGGTTCCAGCGCCCGCGCCTGAGTCAGGTCTGATCGACAACTCGCGCCGAACCGTCGGCGCGTCCCTCGCTCGCGGCGAATCGCGTACCTACACGGGCAGCGCCGGCCAGAGCTTCGGCGCCTTTGTCGACGCGGGCGTCGAGCTGTCCCTCGACGGCGAGGCGCAGGACTACGTCGGCAAGGGCATGGGCGGCGGGTCCATCGTCATCAGGCCGCCGTACGGTGACGGCGCGATCGATCCCGTGCTCGCGGGCAACACCATCGCGTATGGCGCAACCGGGGGTCGCCTGTTCATCGCCGGCCGCGTCGGAGAACGGTGCTGCGTGCGCAACTCTGGAGCCACCGTGGTCGTCGAAGGTGCGGGCGACCATTTCTGCGAGTACATGACAGGCGGCGTGGCGGTGTCCCTTGGATCGGTCGGTTGGAACGCCGGCGCGGGCATGACCGGCGGCACCGCGTACCTGATCGACTGGCGCCAGCTGAACCCCGACAGCGTGGTTGCGCGCGCGGTCCCGACGGAGGACGAGCCCGAGCTGCGCGCGCTTGTCGAAGAGCACCACCGGAGCACCGGATCGGAGCGCGCCGCCGCGCTGCTCGCCGATTGGGCCCACAGCGTGTCGAAGTTCAGGCAGATCGTGCCTGTCGCGATCGTCCAACCGCCGGCGCCAGAGCCGGCAACCGCGCAGGAGAATGTGGCCAAACCCGTCGTCTAGGATGGGTCTCATGCGACGCCTCATCGCCGTCGCAGTTCTGCTCGTGGCGTGCGGGATCCTCCCTGCCCACGCGCAAACCATCAGCCTCGCTTTCAAGCAGGGTGAGCAGTTCAAGTACGCCCTGCACTTCACGGGCACGTTCTCCGCCCACATCGGCGCGGTGGCGCAGGACGTGAAGATCGACGCCAAGGCCAAGGAGATGGTCGCGATCACGGCGGTCGAGTCCGACGGCACCGCCGACATGACGCTCACGCTTTCCAACCTCACGATCACGACTTCGGGCAAGGCGGCCGACGGAAGCACCACCACGAGCACGACGACCCAGACCAACGCCATCCCGCCACAGCAGCTCAAGGTCGCGCCCGACGGCCGGATATTGAGCATCAACGGCCAGAGCATCTCGTCGGAGTCGCCGTTCGGAGTCCTGGCCGGCAGCTACCTCGTGTACGCGGTGCTGCCCGATTCGGCGGTCAAACCGGGCGACAAATGGTCGAAGTCATATGACCAGGCGCAGCCCGGCGGCAGCAGCAGTGTTCATGTCACGTCCAACAGCACTTACTTGCGCGACGAGAGCTTTCATGGAGTCAGCGCGGCGGTGATCGAGACCAAGAGCGCCGCCGACTTCACGATGAACCTCTTTTCGCCGCAGTCGCCACCTCCCAACACTCCCAACGGCACTCGCGCCGGCCCGACTCCAGCGGGATTCGGCTCGATGCAGGGATCCGTGACGTCCGACACCACGTCATGGGTCGACCCCGGCGCGCATCGCGTCCTAAAGAGTTCTATGAAGGCGACGTTCAAGGCCACCATCGTTGAGTTCGAGAACCAGGTCACGGTCACGGGCACGCAGTCCGTCGACCTGGAGCCGGCCTAGACCCGGATCGCCTCCCGGATTCGATCCAGCGCGCGCATGTTGGCGATGGATTCGTCGAGCGAGACCTCGCACTCGGTGCCGTTCCTCACGCTGTCCGCGAACGACTCGACCATGAGCTGATAGGGATCGTGCGGGTCCTGCCACGCGGTGAAGGGCCGCTCGAGTGTGTATGTGCCCTTCGGGGTGACCGCGGTGACTCCCTGCTCCTCGGCCGATTCGAAGCTGCACCACAGCGACGCGGTGCCGCCGCTCGAAAAGTGCAGCAGCGAGCTGACGCTCATGTCGATGCCGGTCTTCTGGTCGAACCGCGCCCGCGCCAGTACCGTGTCGGGCTCGCCGAGCAGCCAACGCGCCACGCTCACCGTATAGCAGCCGACGTCGAGCAGCGCACCGCCACCGAGAGCGGGCTGCAGCCGGTAGTTGGAGGGATCGCTCAGCGGAAACCCGAAGCTCGCCTGCACGTGCAGTGGCCTTTCATCGCCACGCAGCCCTTCGACGAACGCGCGCATGCGTGGATGGAAGCGATACATGAACGCCTCCATCAGCAGCCGGCGCGAGCGGCGCGACGCATCGGCCATCACCGCTGCCTCGTCGGCGTTCATTCCAAGCGGCTTCTCGCAGAGCACGTGCTTGCCGGCCGCCAGCGAGTGCTCCGTCCATTCCTTGTGCAGGCTGTTGACGAGCGGGATGTAGACAGCCTCGACGGCGGGATCGGCGAGCACCTCGTCGTAGTCGCGTGCGACCTTCGGGATCGCGTGCTGCGAGGCCATCTCGCCGGCCCGCTCGTGGTCGCGGCTCGCGATCGAGACGAGGCGGCCGTTCCGAGAGGCGACGATGGCCGGCAGGACCGCCCGGCCCGCGATCCAAGCCGCGCCGAGCACACCCCAGCCGAGCCGGTCGCCGGCTATATGTCGACCTCGAGGCGCGCGCCGCCCTGCGCGATCGACCGCGTCGCCGCCTCCATCACGGCCACGGTGCGCCGGGCTTCCTGTGGCGTGACCGCAAGCGGCTCGTCCCACGCGAGGTGATCGGCGAGGTTGCGGTAGAAACCGTGCTCGTCGCGAGGCGCCAGGGCGAGCCGCTCTTCGTGCGTCCCGCCGCTGTTCGCGGGGCGCAGCACCTTGATGCCGGCGGGCGCGTCCGCGGGCGGGCTCACGTCCTCGCGCCACTCTCCGAGCAGCGCCCCGCGCGTGCCGAGCACGTACCACTTCGGCTTGAGCGCCGCAGCGATGTCGGACTGTATGAAAGTGGCCTGCGCGCCGCCGTCAAACGTCACGTCGACACGAACCTGGTCCGCGTTGGTCACGTCATGCCACACCCGCTTGTGCCCGACCGCGGACACGTGGCGGATCGATCCGTCGAACAGCTGCAGCACCCAGTCGAAGTAGTGCGAGCCCCAGTCGTAGATCGTCCCGCCGGAGATGGGCTCGTGGCTGTGCCAGAAATCGC
>VBIA01000202.1 GCA_005879985.1 Chloroflexota bacterium
AGCGTCCACACCCCCACACCCCGCAGGCCCGCCTGGTTGACGAGGTTGTACTTCTGCGCGAGCGCGTCGACGTCGTCCCAGTAGACCTCGCGCGTGCAGTTGAGCTGGGTGTTGAACAACGTGTCCCATCGCTCCTTGCCCGCCACGTCGTGCACGTCGCGATGCCCTGCGTAGGTACCGGCCCGCACCTGCGGCTGCAGGTACTCCTGGTTGGCATCGAGGTAGCTGTCGGCGGTCACGCTGCCGGTCGGGTACTGGTTGGGCGTCGCGGCGCCGACGCATGCCTTGCGCCCGTAGTAGGGCACGCCGAGGATGACCTTCGACGGCGGCACCAGGGCCAGGTACTGGCTCGCGGTGCTGGTGTCGTTGTAGTAGTAGCTGGTCAGTGGCGCCGTCGGACCGAGGCAGAAGTGGCTGCACGAAACCGGTGCGCGTGCGTAGTTGGAGTACTCAAGGTCGTAGGCCATGACGAAGAACGAATCGACGCTTCCGGCGAGCCCTCGCACGTCGAAGAATCCCAGCGAGTCGAGGGCCGAGCTGGCGTACGTGTCGATGGACAGGTAGCTGCCGGCCGGCATGGCCCTGCGCATCGCCACGGCGAAGTTGGTCATCCCGTGGCGCGCCCCCGAGCTGTCGGACGTGCCGCAGCTGCCGTTGAGGCCCTCGTAATCGATGTTGATGCCGTCAACGCCTTTCGACTTGATCGCATTCACGGCAGCGGTGATGGTGGTGCCGCCATGCAAGAGGCCCGCGCACATGTGCGGTGTGCCGGGACTGAAGTCCTGGAGGATTATCGTCAGCACCACCTTCACGCCGTGCGAGTGCGCAGTGGTGAGCAGTCCGCTCAGCTGGCTCGAGTTCCATACCGTGACACCCGCGTCGTTGACGAAGTTGCCGTCGTCCTGGACGTGAATCCCGAAGTACGCGACTGTCGTGAGCAGCGAGAAGTCCCACGTCGGGTAGCCGACACTCGGGTCGGCCAGGCTGCTGGCCAGCGCGAACCCGAACACCTCGCGCTGCGGCCCGCCGCCTGCTCCGCCGACCGCCACCATCTTCGGACCCGCCTGAAAGGGCGCCGGCGTGCCGACGTTCGCGGTGGCCACCTGGCGGGCGGCCTGCTGCATCACGTAGGGATGCGCGGCGTCCGACGGAGCCACCGTCGAGGTGGCCGCCGAGGCGCTCTCGGGCCACATGCCCAACAGCGAGATCAGGAGCATCAGTGCCGGTACGAAGTATTTGAATCGTTGTAGCGACATAGGCGGGATGCGGACCCCGCACTCTACACAAGGCCGCCCGAGCGGGTCAAATAAGAGCCGCGGCACTTCCGAGGCGTGCGAGTGCCGGCTGTGAGTATGTAAGTCGCCGCTAGGTCCGCGGACGTGGCTCTGAGTGCCGGTGGCACCAGCAAGCTGGTTGCCTTTCGAGTGACATGCCCGTCCGTGGATCAGTGGTACCGGTCGGACACCCCGTTGGCCTGATCAGAAGTTTGCCCGCCCTGAGGGCGTGGCTCCTCACAGTCGTGCCACCCGGTTCATCAAGCCACGACCGGTACCAAAGCGGACGCTACATCAGGGAGGCCGGTCGATGTCAATGGTGATTGGAGTCGACACTCACAAGCAGACTCACAGCGCGGCGCTGCTCAGTGAGCTGGGAGTAGTGGAGAGTGGGCTGGAAGTGGCAGCCTCAGCCGCTGGCTACCGCCAGCTGTTGGCCTGGGCGCGCTCCAACAGTGCGTCTCGGATCTGGGTCGTGGAAGGGACGGGCAGCTACGGCGCCGGGTTGACCACGTATCTAAGCGAGCAGAACGAGGTTGTCTATGAGGGTGACCATCCCAAGCGCAGCTGGCGAGGTCCGGCCGGCAAGTCAGATCAGCTTGACGCCATCTGGGTGGCCAAGGAAGCGCTCGCGCATCGACGCCCGAGCTTGCCTCGTGCTCGTGGCGAACGGGAGCTGCTGCGCGTGCTGCTGACTGCCCGCAACGGAGCTGTCGAGGCGGAAAAGCAGGGACTCAATCAGCTCTATGCGCTGGTGGTATCGGCTCCCGAACCGCTGCGCCAGCGTCTGGGCAACCTGCGTGCAGCGGCCCTGGTCCAGGCTTGCCTGCGGCTGCGGTCCAGTGCTGACCAGGAGAGCGCAGTGACCGCGGCGACCTTGCGCTCGGTGGCGCGGCGAGTCAGTGCTTTGGCTACCGAGGCGGCTGGCTACGAACGGCAGATTGGCAAGCTGGTCTCCGCCCTGGCACCTCAGTTGCTGGCCCTCAAGGGAGTGGGGCCGCTGAGCGCCGCCCAGTTCCTGGTTTCTTGGTCGCACGCCGGTCGTTTGCGCGACCACAACGCCTTTGCCAAATTGGCGGGCGTGGCTCCGCTACCAGCCTCCAGCGGCCGCATTCAACGCCACCGCCTCAATCGTCTCGGTGACCGCCAGCTCAA
>VBIA01000203.1 GCA_005879985.1 Chloroflexota bacterium
CCAGGCGGTCGCGCTGTCGATCCTCCTCTTCCCCGCTGCCGGCGCGCTGCTGCTTGCCGGCCGCGGCTGGCGCATGCCCCGCCTAGTCACACATATCGTCGGCCCGGGCGTGGTGTGGCTGTCGTTCCTCGCCACGCTATGGCTCTTCTTCAACCGGGTGAGTGGCGACTTCGTCTACTGGACCTGGATCAAGAGCGGCTCTTTCGAGCTGCCCTTCAACATCCTGGTCGACAACCTGTCGATCTTCATGTGCCTGGTGATCACGGGCGTAGGCGGGCTGATCGTCACCTACTCGGTCGGCTACATGGCGCACGAGGACGACCCGAGCTACGCGCGCTTCTTCACCTACATGGACGTGTTCATCTTCTCGATGCTGCTGCTCGTCCTGGCGGGGAACTTCGTGTTCCTGATCATCGGCTGGGCGCTCGTCGGCCTCAGCTCGTACTTCCTGATCGGTTTCTGGTACCAGCGCCGCTCAGCCGTCCTGGCGGCGCGCAAAGCATTCGTGATGAACGTCATAGGCGACGTGGGCATGATCCTCGGCACCTTCGTCCTGTTCGTCCTGTATCGCGGGGTCACCTTCAGCCACGTCTTCATCGGCGTCCGCGGCTTCGATCCGGGTTTTGCGCCAGGGCACAGCCTTGATTCGCCGAGCCTGGAGCTGGCCGCGTTCCTGCTGCTGGTCGGAGCGGTCGCCAAGTCGGCCCAGATCCCGCTCCACACCTGGCTGCCCGACGCCATGGAGGGCCCGACTCCGGTCAGCGCGCTCATCCACGCCGCCACGATGGTCACCGCCGGCGTTTACCTCGTCGCCCGCATGCACCCCATTTACGACGTGGCCGTTTACGCGCACAGCGCGGTCGCGATCATCGGCGCTGTCACCGCGCTGTTCGCCGCGACGATCGCCATCGTCCAGACCGACATCAAGCGCGTGCTCGCCTACTCGACCATGAGCCAGATCGGCTACATGTTCCTTGCTGTCGGCATCGGCGCGTACGCCGCCGGGCTCTTCCACCTGCTGGCGCACGCTTTCTTCAAGGCTCTTCTCTTCATGGCCGCGGGCAACGTCATCCACGCGATGCACGACGAGCAGGACATGCGCAAGTACGGCGGGCTCTGGAACCAGATGCGCCCGACCTCGGTCACGTTCCTCATCGGCTGCCTCTCGCTGGTGGGCGTCATCCCCTTCGTCGGCTTTTTCTCCAAGGAGCAGATCCTCGGCGCCGCGTTCTCCGGGGGCGACTCGCTCACGTACATCGTCTGGGCGATCGGGTTCGTGACCGCGCTCATCACCGGCTTCTACACCGGCCGCATGTGGTGGCTCTCGTTCTGGGGCAAGCCTTCGCCGCAGCGGCCGGTCGAGCACCCGCACGAGGCCCCGCCCGTGATGCTCATCCCGGTGGCGATTCTCGCCGTGCTGGCCACGATCGGTGGCTTCATCCAGACCCGCGCGCTCGGGTTCGGGCCGGCGGTCGTGTCCAACTTCCTCGAGGGGGTGGTCAGGCGGCAGAGGTGGGAGGAGACCGGCGCCGCAGTCGCCATCGGCCTCGCGACGATGGTGCTCGCAGCCGTGCTGTTCTGGGCCGCCTACCGCATGAAGCCCTGGAGCGCCGTCGTGCCGTGGGCGCAGCGCTTGCTCGAGCGCAAGTACTACTTCGACGAGATCTATGACGCCGCGTTCGTCCGCACCATGGACGCGATCGCCTCGATCGGCTACCGCGACGTCGAAGAGCGCGTCATCGACCGGGCGGTTGTCGGCACCGGCGAGGCGGCACAGGCCAGCGCGGGCAACCTCCGCCTGACCCAAAGCGGCTATTTCCGCAACTACGTGCTCGTCTTTCTCGCGGGCGCACTCATCGCGGCGGTGCTGCTCATCGTGAGGACCTCCTAGTGATCATCGGCGCCCTCTCGGTCATCTGGCTTTTGCCGCTGATCGGCGCGATCCTCGTCGCGTTCCTGCCACCGCACTTCGCCAAGTACATGGCGGTGACCGTCTCGCTGGGTGCGCTGCTGGTAGCTGCGTATGTCGCACTCCTGTTCGCGCCGGACTATCACCGCTTCCAGTTCACGGAGACGCTGCCGTGGATCCCGCAGCTGCACGTCTTCTACCGGCTCGGCGTCGACGGCATCAGCCTCTGGCTGGTCCTGCTGAACGCGTTCCTGACCACCATCGCCCTGCTCGCCACCCCGCTCAGCACGAAGAACGTGAGCCGCTTCCTCGCCCTGATGCTCGCGATGTCGGCGGGCATGGCGGGCGTGCTAATGGCCACAGACCTCGTCCTCTTCTATGTGTTCTGGGAGGCGATGCTGATCCCGGCCTACTTCCTGCTGTGGCTCTTCGGCGAGGGCGAGCGGCCCGGCCGCGCCGCGCTCAAATTCGTGCTGTTCACCCTGACAGGCTCGCTGCTGATGCTGGTCGGCGTCATCGGCGAGTACGCGTTCCAGAACGTCCTGCCCGACCAGCGGACCTTCGACCTGGCTCAGCTGCCCTCGGTCGCGCCTTCACCAGCCATTCAGTTCGGCCTGTTCGCGCTGTTTGCGCTCGCGTTCGCGATCAAGACACCCTTGTTCCCGTTCCACACGTGGGTGCCCGACGCGTACGCGGCTGCACCGGCGCCGATGCTGGTCACGTTTGCCGGCATGATGGGCAAGACCGGCGCCTACGGCTTCCTGCGCATCGCCATCCCCCTCTTCCCCGACCCGACGGGACTCTGGGACTGGCGCTGGGTGGTGCCGGTGCTGGCGGTCGGCGGAATCCTGTGGGGCGCGCTCATGGCCATCGCCCAGCGCGACATGAAGATGCTGGTCGCCTACTCGAGCATCAGCCACATGGGCTTCATCGTCCTGGGCATTTTCGCTCTCAACGTGCAGGGCCAGCAGGGCGCGGTGCTGCAGATGGTCAACCACGGGATCATCGTGCCGGCGCTGTTCCTGATCGTCGCGTGGATCCAGGACCGCACCGGCACGCGCGATCGCTCTTCAGTCTTCGGCCTTGCGCCGCGGATGCCGATCCTGGCCGGTGTCTTCACGGTGGTGGCGCTGGCCGCGCTGGGACTTCCTGGCCTCAACAGCTTTGTCGGGGAGTTCATGACGCTGCTAGGCG
>VBIA01000077.1 GCA_005879985.1 Chloroflexota bacterium
GGCTGGATCCACAACCTCCAGGTCGCGCGCGTTGTCCAGGGCCTCATCGCTGCCTGGACGGTTGGTGTCGCCTACCGCCTGCGCCGGCGCGGCCCGGCCGTCGTGCTGGCGGTCGCGCTCATCGGCGGCCTGGCGGCCAGCCCTTACGTCCACTACGACGACCTCGCGATGCTTGGCCTTGCGTGCCTGCTGTTCCTGCGCGCGGCGCGCGGCCGCTGGGTGATCGCTTACGCGATCGCGCTGTTCATCGCGGCCGAAGGCTTTCCCGTGTGGCAGGCGGGACCTGTGCTCGCGGGCGAGCTGCTTGCTCTGCTGCTGCTCTCAGTCCCGGCGCTGGAACATCACCACGGCTACACCGAGCAGGATGAAGCCGAACGCCAGCATGATCCCGGCTTCGAGCGGGATCGGCAGCACCTGGCCGTTGATGGTGAGCCCCAGCCTATCGATGGCCGCGCTCGGGAGACCTGAGTTCGAAAGGATGACGCGCCGCAGCGGATCGATGCCGTACGAGGCCGGGTCGATTCGCGTGACGAAGGTCATCCACCCGGGCAGGTTGGTAAGCGGGAACAGGGCGCCCGACAGGAAGAACATCGGCATCATCAGGAAGTTCATCACGACCTGAAAGCCCTGCAGCGACTTCATCATCGACGCGAGCATCACGCCGAACGCCGAGAGCCCAAACGCCAGGACGAACGCCAGAGGAACGACCTCAAGGATGGTGAGCAGGCTCAGCTTCACGCCGACGAAAGGCGCGAGGACGAGCAGGATGAGCCCCTGGATCATCGCCTGGGTGGTGCCGCCGAGCGCCTTGCCGATGGCCACCGCCCACCTGTCGATGGGCGCCACGAGCACCTCTTTCAGGAATCCGAACTCACGGTCCCATACGATCGACATCGCGCCGAGGATCGAGGTGAACAGGATCGACATCCCGATGATGCCCGGGAACACGAACTGGATGTAGGAGAGCCCGCCACGCGACCCGAACACCCCGCCGCTGCCCAAAGATGAGCTGAGCCCGGAGCCGAATACAACCAGGAACAGCAGTGGCTGCGCCAGCGAGGCGACCAACCGCCACCGGTCTCGCCAGTAGCGAAGGATGTCGCGGTACCAGATGATGTAAACGGCGCGCAGGCTCGCCGCGCGCGTGTCGATGGGCGCGGGCGCTCGAGGCGCCACCTTCGGTGCTGCCGCTGTTTCGACGCTCATCGCCGCCTCCCCATCCAACGGCTCGCCATGGCCCGCATGCGCTCCCGGTCGCTGGCCTCCTCTTCGCGGATGGCGCGCCCGGTCAACTTCAGGAACACGTCGTCAAGGCTTGGCCGGCGCAGGCTGATCGTGTCCACGGGCACTGTGAGCTCGCGCACCAGCCGCGGCACGAACTTGCGGCCGTCCTGCACTTCCATGCGCAGCGTGCCGTCGTCGCGCGTCGGCACCACGCCGAGCACCTTCTGAATCTCTTCGAGAGCGTCCTCGGGCTTGCTCGAGGTCATGGTCACGACGTCGCCGCCGACCATCGCCTTCAGCTGGTCGGGCGTCCCCTGCGCGACGATCTGACCTTTGTCGATGATCGCGATGCGATCGCAGTACTCGGCCTCGTCCATGTAGTGCGTGGTCATGAAGATCGTCACGCCCGTGCGCGCGCGCAGGTCGTTGAGGTGTGTCCAGATGTTGCGGCGCGTCTGCGGGTCCAGGCCGAGCGTGGGCTCGTCGAGGAACAGGATCTGCGGCTCGTGCAGCATGCCGCGCGCGATCTCGAGGCGCCGCTTCATGCCGCCCGAGTAGGTGCGAACCTGCGAACCCGCGCGGTCGGTCAGCTGCAGCAGCTCGAGCATCTTGTCGATGCGCTCGCGACGGTGCTCGGCCGGGACGCTGTAGATGAATGCGTGGAACTCGAGGTTCTCGCGGCCCGTCAGCTGATCGTCGAGCGACGGGTCCTGGAACACAAGCCCGATGCGCTGGCGCACGCGAGCCGGGTCATGCATGACGTCGATGCCCGCCACGCTCGCCGATCCGGCTGTGGGCTTGAGCAGCGTGCACAGCATCGAGATCGTGGTCGACTTGCCGGCGCCGTTCGGGCCGAGGAAGCCGAAGATCTCGCCCTGCTTGACCTCGAGGTCGATGCCGCGCACCGCTTCGAGCTGGCCGTACTTCTTGACGAGGCCTTTGGCCTCGATCACAGCCTCGCTCATGACTCGTTCAGCCTCCGCGCGTTCTGCATTAAACGGCGCAGCATCTTGTTCAACTGATCCACCTCTGACTTCTTGAAACCGTCCAGCAGGCCCTTTTCTGCCCACTGGAACTCAGGAATGAGACGCGGCAGCACGTGCCTGCTGCGCGGGCCGAGCTCTATGACCACCAGCCTCCTGTCGTCAGGGCTCACGCGTCGCGCGATGAGCTGTTTGCGCTCGAGCCGGTCGAGCAGCCTGGTCATGCCGGCCGCGTCAGTGCCGAGGCGGGCGGCCATCTTGATTGGGCTGGGCTCTTTGAGAAGTCGCGACAGGAGGAGCAGCGCCGCCTGCTGCGACGTGATGCCATGGCTTTCGAAGCGCCTGTCCAGCGCGGTGCGCAGCTCGCGGCCCAGATGGAACACCAGCGTCGATACGGCTTCCTCGTCGCGAGCCTGGACCTTCTCGGTCTGTTGTGCCCCCACCATCGCCAGCTAGTTTAGTTGTCTAGACAGTAATTGTCAAGACAGTCAGTCTTCGCCGTGCCTTCCCTTGCCCTTCACGAACTCGCGAGCGCCTGCCTGCGACTCGCCTGATGTGACCACCTTCACGCCGCCGTCGTACTCGGCCTTGATCGCCTTGGCGAGGCTCAGCGACCACTGCGACTTCGCGCTGCGCCGGTCTGCCCTCACCGCGCCCTGCGGGTGCTGGGCGATCTGCTTAGCGATGACCTTTGCCTCGTCCAGCGCCTGCCCGGCATCGACGAGCCTCTGGACGAGCCCGAACTGCAGCGCCTCGGCGGCCGGCACCGGGCGGCCGGTGAGGATGAGGTCGAGCGCGCGGCCTTCGCCCAGAATGCGCGGCAGGCGGATCGTCCCAAGGTCGATCAGCGGCACCCCGAACCGGCGGTTGAACACGCCGAACGTGGCGCCTCGGCCGGCCACGAGCAGATCGCACCATAGAGCGAGCTCCAGGCCGCCCGCGACCGCGTAGCCCTCGATCGCGGCGATCACCGGTTTGTCGAGCCGCATGCGCGTCGGACCCATCGGGCCCTCGCCCTTCGCGGTGAGTCGCGTGGCCCTCCCCTGCGCCACCTCCTTGAGGTCGAAGCCGGCGCAGAAATTGCCGCCTGCTCCAGTCAGGATCGCCACCGACAGCGAGTCGTCTGCGTCGAACCGCTTGAAGCAGGCGACCAGCTCCGCGGCGGTGGCGGAGTTGACGGCATTCCGGGCGCCGGGACGGTTGATGGTCACGACGGCGATCGGGCCGTCGACCTCGAACCGGGTGGTCAGGAGCTGCGCCTTACGGGCGGTCCGTGGGCTCCGCATCCATGAAGGGGTACCGGTGATCGGTCGGCGGCCCGTACGTCTCTTTGATGACGCGCGGGCTCGTCCAGCGAATCAGGTTCAGGAACGACCCCGCCTTGTCGTTCGTGCCCGATGCCCGGGCGCCGCCGAAGGGCTGCTGACCGACCACCGCACCGGTCGGCTTGTCGTTGATGTAGAAGTTGCCGGCGGCGTTGATCAGCGTCTCGGACGCTGTGCGGATCGCGGCGCGGTCGCGCGCGAACACCGCCCCCGTGAGCCCGTACGGACTCGTTCTGTCGCACAGCTCCAGCGTCTCTTCAAATTTGCCGTCCGGGTACGGATAGACCGTGAGGATGGGGCCGAACAGCTCTTCCTTCATGAGCTTGAAGTCGGGGTCGCTCGTCTCGATCACGGTCGGCCGCACGAACCAGCCGACCGAGTCGTCGCCGCTACCGCCGGCCACAACCTTCGCGGCGTCGCTCTTCTTCGCGTAGTCGATCGCGGCCATGTGCTTGGCGTAGGCCTTGCCGTCGATGACCGCGCCCATGAAGTTGCGGAAGTCCGCGACGTCGCCCTGCGGGATTGCCTCCACCAGGTCCGCCATGTCAGAGCGCATGTCCTTCCACATCGCCTGCGGGACGTACGCGCGCGACGCGGCCGAACATTTCTGGCCCTGGTACTCGAAGGCGCCGCGCACCAGTGCTGTTCGCAAAGCGGTCACATCCGCCGACTCGTGGGCGACGACGAAGTCCTTGCCACCGGTCTCGCCCACCAGTCGTGGGTACGTGCGGTACTTGTCGATGTTCTCGCCGACGGTCTTCCACATGTGCTGGAACACCTCTGTGGAGCCCGTGAAGTGGATGCCCGCCAGCTCGGGGTGACGCAGCACGCGCTCCGAGATCTCCGACGGGCTGCCGCTCACCATGTTGATCACGCCCGGCGGCAGGCCGGCCTCGGCGAACAACTCCATCAGGAAATGCGACACGAGCAGCGTTTGCGTCGCCGGCTTGAACACCACGGTGTTACCCATGAGCACCGGCGCGGTCGGCAGGTTGGCGGCGATTGATGTGAAGTTGAATGGGCTCACCGCGAAGACGAAGCCCTCGAGCGGCCGGTACTCGAAACGGTTCCACGCGGTGGCGTCGTTGTACGGCTGCTGGCGCAGCAGCTGGTCGCCGAAGTAGGCGTTGAAGCGCCAGAAGTCGATGCTCTCGCAGGCTGAGTCGATCTCGGCCTGGTGCACCGTCTTCGACTGACCGAGCATCGTCGCGGCGTTGATGGTGTCGCGCCACGGCCCCGCCAGCAGAGACGCCGCGCGCAGCATGACCGCAGCTCGCTCGTGATACGCGGTGGCCGCCCACGTGCGCCTCGCCTTCAAAGCCGAGTTGATCGCGTCGTCGAAGTCCTTGACCACCCCGACCGCGTATCGCCCGATGCTCAGCTCCTTGCGGTGAGGCGCACGCAGGTCGCCCTTGCCGTTGCCCGCGCGGTGCTCGCCGCCGATCGTCATTGGGATCTCAGTCCGGGCGTCGGTGAGCTCGGCGAGACGGCCCTTGAGGCTCTTACGATGAGGATCGCCCGGCGGATATTGGCGCACCGGTTCGTTGGTCGGACGCGGAACCTCGAAATGTCCGTCGGCGGTCATGCCTCAAGGGTAACCCCTGCCCGTATCGACAGAAGTACCCGCCGTCCAGGGAGGCTTCGCGGTGCTCGAATACAGCCCAGGCCAGCTAATAGAGACTGCCGCGCCCGAGCGTGTCGCACGCACCGTGGCTCTGCTGCGGCGGCGCGGCTACGCATTGTCGCCTGCCCGATTGGGCGCGATGTGCGCGGGCGGTGCACTGCCGGAGCAAGAGGTCCGGCGCGCGGTGGCGGCGTCGCATGACCTGACCATCGTCCACGACCTCGTGGTCGAGCGCGACCACATGCCGCGGCTGGACGAGATCCGCGCCCGCGCGGACGGGCACAGCGCCGCGTCGCCCGAGTACGTGGCGATGACGCGGCGATTCGTACACGCGCTGGTGGCGGCCGCGCCGTTCGTGCGCAGCGTGTGGATCGCCGGGTCGCTCGCCAGCGGCGGCTTCCGCGACTCCGACGACGTCGACCTGAACCTGGTGGTCGATGACGGCCACCGTCACCTCGCGTACGTCGCGGTCAACGCGCTTGGCCTGGTGCACGCGATGCGACATCGCGGCAAGCCTGTGGACGACCTCACCCGGCGCCCAATCGCGTCGCGCCTCATGACCGCGAACCTCATCCTCGAGCACTCGCAGCTCGCACCGCTCGCACGCCAGGACGAAGGCATGGCCTTCGAGCTCATGGTGTCGCAGCCGGTCTTCGGATTCGAATTGTTCGAGCAGATCGTGGCGCTCAACCCCGAGCTGACGCGGCATTTTCCGCAGCTCGCCGAGAAGATGGCGCCGTTCCCGATCGACGCGCCACGGGCGACGCTGCCGCGCTGGATGTATCCCGCGATGCTCGACGGCGCCGCCCGAATCTTCGGCAGCGCTGCGTGGCGCTACATGCAGTGGACACGCAGGCACCGGCCGGAGGCGCTGGCACGCGTCGCATTCGTACGCGAGACGATGCGGCCCTACACGCTGTTCGACTCGTGACCGCAATCACGACCGTCTTGATCATCGTGCTGGCGTCGACCAGCGTGCTGCTGCTGGCGTTCGGAATGAACCTGCTGTACCTCACCTGGCGCGCGAGCCGCCTGCGGCCCGCGCGGCATGATCCAGCGCCGCGGGGCACGGAGCAGCTGGTCTGCGTGCAGATCCCGATCTACAACGAGCGATACGTCGCGGCGCGCGTGATCGACGCGGTCTGCGCGATCGAGTGGCCCGCCAATCGCCTCGAGGTGCAGGTGCTGGACGACTCCGACGACGAGACTGCTCCCATCGTCGACGCGCGAGTCGCGCGGTGGCGTCGACGTGGCCTTCACGTGACCCACGTGCGCAGGCAGAAGCGGACCGGCTTCAAGGCCGGCGCGCTCGCGCACGGCTTGACGCTGACTCAAGCGCCGTTCATCGCCATCTTCGACGCCGACTTCGTGCCGCCGGCCGACTTCCTGCGCCGGACGATGGGCGTCTTCGCGGACGAATCGATCGGTTTCGTGCAGGCGCGCTGGGGCCACCTCGACGAGGGCTACTCGTGGTTCACGCGGCTGCAGGCGCTGGCGATCGACTTTCATTTCCTCGTCGAGCAGGCGGTGCGCTCCGCGCGCGGCTACTTCACGAACTTCACCGGCACGGCCGGCGTGTGGCGGCGCGCCGCGATCGAGAGCTCGGGCGGCTGGAGCGCGGCCACGCTCACCGAGGACCTCGACCTCAGCTACCGCGCGCAGCTGCGCGGCTGGAAGGCCGCCTACCTCGAGGACCTGGTGGTGCCCGAGGAGCTTCCGGTGTCAATCGATGCGTATCGCCGGCAGCAGTGGCGCTGGGCCACCGGCAGCTTCCAGGGCGCGTTCCGCCTGCTGGGTCCGGTCATGCGCAGCCGCAACCGGCGCGTGGTCAAGGTGCAGGCCTCGATCCACCTTCTGTCGTACGCGGTCGGCCCGCTGATGCTGCTGCAGCTCTTCTGCTACCCATGGTTGGTGTTGGGCCCAGGCAGGTTGGCCCACGCATGGGCGCTGCCGGCGATCGCTGTGTGGGTCAACATCGTCGGCGCGTCGCCGTGGGTTGGATTCATCGTCGCCCAGACGCGGCGCGGGCGGCCATGGTGGTCGGGCATCCCGGCGCTGTTCTGCCAGGTGGTCGGCGCGGGCATGAGCTTCACCGTCGTCCTCGCCCTGATCCGCGCGGTGCGCGGCGGCGGCGAGTTCCAGCGCACACCGAAGTACCAGATCGTGCGACGCGGGCAGGAATGGCGGCACCAGGCCTACGTGCGCGCCGGCGATCCGCGCGCGATCGGTGACGCCGTCGCGGGCTTCGGCGCGCTGGCTCTCGTGGTGCCCGCGATCCTCGCTCGGCAGGGGCTCATCGCGCTGTACGCCTGCGTCTTTGCGGTGGGGTTTCTGACCGTCGCGACCATGACCGGCATCGAGTTCCTCGAGGTCATGACGCTGCGCAGCCTGGGGCTGCGCGCGCTGGCCCGCATGCGCGGCGCTGCGCCGGCGATCGGGCTGCTGCTCGCGGCGACACTTCTCCTGCTCGCCGCGGCGCAGATGCCGCAGCCGTTCGAGGACGGCTTCGGGCACTGGCTCATTGCCGCCAACCTCGCGGCCACTGGCCACCTGCACGACCCGCTGTTTGGAATGGAGGACACGTGGCTGCCCGGCTACAGCTTCATCGCCGCGGCGGTGCTGCGCGTGTTCGGCCTCTGGCACATCGGCATGCTGCGCGTGATGGGCGTCGCCTTCGGCGTGCTGACGCTCGCCGCCGTCTACCGCCTCGCCGCCAACAAACGCCAGTCGCGCCTTGCGGTCGCGCTGCTCGCGCTGAACCCGATCTTCCTGTTCACCGCCAGCACCACGGTCGTCGAACCGATGCTCACCGCGCTGCTGACCGGCGCGGGCCTGGCCGCCACGCGCTCGCGATGGAAGCTAGCGGCAGCCCTCGCCCTGCTCGCATGCGCAACATCGACAAAGGCGTGGATCTTCGCCGGAGTTGTAGCGGGTTTGTGGCTGGTAGAACAGCTCGTGCTACTGCTCCCGAGGCGTGGCACGATGCCCTCCCCGCTAGCGGGGAGGGTCAAGGTGGGGGGAGCAGCGTCGGCACGGCCGACAGCAGCAATGCCAGCAGTCCTGGCACTTCCGATGGCAGCACTGCTCCTGCTCCCGTTCGCCTCCAACTCAATCGGCCGCGGCGCCCAGGAGGTCGCGTCCGCGATCGCGCGTGGCAGCGTCCCCGGCGACCCGCTTGCCCGCACGGCCGAGCTCATCACCACCTTCGGCCTGGCCGCCCTGCCCCTCTTCGTCTTCGGCTCCATCGGCCTGGTGATCGCGGCGCGCAATCCCACACCGGCCCTGCGCTTCGTCCACGCCCCGGCGCTCATCTACTTCGCCGCAGTCGTGGTGCTGGTCGCCGCGGGGGTGTACACCGGCAGCCACCGCTACCTCTACCCGGCCCTGCCGTCGCTGGCCCTGTTGGCCGCGTCCGCCCTCGACCGTCAGCGGACCGTGGTGCGCCTGGCCACCGCCGCGTCGGGCGCCCTGCTGGCGGTGGCGTTCCTGCCCGTGTTCGCGAACTTCGCCGCCGGCAACAACGGGCTCATCGCCGCCGGCCGAGCCGCGAGCGGCGACCCCGGAGCATTGGTCACGGATTCGCCGGTGGCCGCCTACTACAGCGGCAAGTCACCCACGCAGATCACGGGCTCCCAATCGATGCCGCTCGACCGCGACCTGGCGCTGCTGTGGCTGCGCAGCCACGGCGTGTCGAGCGTGATCGTCGAGGACATCAGCTACTACCGCGCGGCGGCCGTGTTTCCCGAGCTTGCGCGCGGCACCGCGACCCCGCCCTTCGAGCCGCTCGGCGACGAGCGCACGTACCAGGCGGCCGGCGGCAAGCAGGTGTACGCGTACAGCGTCAGCGGTCCCCGCGAACTGCAGGCGATCCTGCCGGGCGTGTATGCGGTCATCCAGCCCATGTCGCAGAGCGGCAAGACCGCGCCGCTCGCGAAGGGCGTGACGCTCGTCGCCGGCGGGCGCGACGCGGCCGGTGAGGGCATGGGCCTCGGCGTGCCGGTCGTGCGCTATCCCGACGGCTGGGTCTTCCCGCGCACGTCGACGACCGTCGACCTTTCCACGAGCACGCAGTCGATATGGCGGCGGACGTTCGAGCTCGACGAGATGGGCGGCGACGCCGTGGCCGGCGGAAGCTTCGACTTCACGCCGGTCACCAGTCGCGGCCGCATCGCCGTCACGTACACGGTCGACTCGAGCGGCATCACGATCGAGGTTGAGCCGCTGCAGCTTGCGCCGGGCTACACGCAAGTCGGCATCCTCAACGAGGAGTCGGGCGCGTTCAACGACTTCGCTGACTCATCGCAAACGCTCATCGATTCGCGGTTCGGGAGCTGGGTGCCTGTCAGCGGCGACTGGGCCCGGCTTCGTTCGGGCACCCTCGGCGTCGAGTGGTCGCTGCCCTCGATTCCCGGCGGGCAGCTCTTCGGAGGACGCGAGGTGAGCGCGCCGAGCTTCGACTGGGCCGGCCTCGACTACATCTTCTCCGGCCCATTCACCGGAGCTCGCTACCACATCAACGTGCAGGAGGCGAAATGAGCGCAGTACGCGCTGACGTCGTTCTTGTGTATCCGCAGCGAGCGCCTGAGCACGGCCGGCACTGGATCATGCCCTCGCTCGGGCTCATGTATCTCAGCGCGTCCCTGCGCCGCGCGGGCTACTCGGTGCGGCACATCGATCACACGTTCCTGGAGCGGCGCGAAGTGCTCGAACAGATCGAAAGCCTGCGGCCGAGCGTGATCGGCATCTACTGCATGATCACCATGCAGGACGAGGCGCTGTCGCTCGCCGCGCAGGTGCGCGACAAGGCGCTCACGGTCGTCGGCGGTCCATATCCGTCGGGCGAGCCCGAAACGTTTGTCGACGACTTCGACCTGGTCGCGGTCGGCGAGGGCGAGGAGACGATCCTCGGCATCATGGAGCACCTCGACGACCGGCGCTTCGAGGAAGTGGAGGGGCTCGTGTTCAAGCGCGACGGCTGCGTCGTCAAGACCGAGCCGCGCGTGCGAACCAAGGACATGAGCAACCTGCCGCTGCCGTATCGCGGCGACATCCCCAACGCCGAGTACGTCGCTTACTGGCGACGGCACTGGAAGGACGCCACGACGCCGCTGATGTCGACGCGCGGATGTCCTTTCCGCTGCGACTTCTGCCACAAGTCCGTGTTCGGTGATCTCTTCAGCGCGCGGCCGGTCGAGTCGGTGGTGGCCGAGATGCGCGAGATCGCCGAGCTCGGCTACGACCACATCTGGATGTCGGACGACCTGTTCACGCTCAACTACAGGCGCAC
>VBIA01000226.1 GCA_005879985.1 Chloroflexota bacterium
GTCGGCAGCGCGGGCAGCGCCAACGGCAGCACCGGCAACTCCGGCAAGGTCGGCAGCACCGGTTCGGTCGGCAGCGCGGGCAGCGCCAACGGCAGCACCGGCAACTCCGGCAAGGTCGGCAGCACCGGTTCGGTCGGCAGCGCAGGCAGCGCCAACGGCAGCACCGGCAACTCCGGCAAGGTCGGCAGCACCGGCTCGGTCGGCAGCGCGGGCAGCGCCAACGGCAGCACCCGCAACTCCGGCCAGGTCGGCAGCACCGGCTCGGTCGGCAGCGCAGGCAGCGCCAACGGCAGCACCGGCAACAGCACACAGCAGTCCGCTCCGAGCACTGGGACCAGCACCGGCACCACGGCCGGCAGCACCCAGAGCACGCAGACCACCGGCGGCGCCGGTGGCGCGGGTGGCGTCAGCGGCACCACCGCAACAGGGACAGGCGGCGTCAGCGCGGGCACCACGCTCGCGAACACCGGACTTCCACTCCTGGGAGCTCCGTTGGGCGCCCTCCTCGTCGCACTAGGCGGCATCGGCCTCCGGCTGAGGCGCCGCAAGTAAGTCAGCGCGCGTGGACCGGGTCCGCATCGCGCGGGCCCGGTCTTCTTTTTGTGGGGACGTGAACGCGACCATGCGTTTCACTGATGGGTCCACTCCGCAAGGCGTGGGCCCACCAGATTTCAGCTGCGGGAGGACTCGATGGCTCTTTCGCCCGGCGGCATCATCGCGTGGCTCTTGGTTGGTTTGATCGCAGGCTGGGCGGCAGGCAAAGTCAGCCGCGGCCATGGCTTCGGCCTCATCGGCGACCTGGTCGTAGGGCTTATCGGCGCCCTGATCGGCGGACTGATCGCCGGCGCTTTCATCCAGGGCAGCGTGGGTTTTATCGGAAGCATCATCGTGGCCTTCCTCGGCGCCCTCCTCCTGCTGGTACTGATCCGCCTTCTGAGCGGGCGACGAACCACCACCTGACTGACGGCCAACCGGCCGAGGTGCGAACTCGGCCCCACGATTACCTCACTTGTACGGTGACGTGGCGCGCCCCTGGGCGATTTGATTTAGCGGTGCCTTAACCCGCCTGGAGGCCGATTGGAAATAGGAGCACGACCCGGCGCGCACGAGGGCGGCCGGGCAAAGCGGATCACGGAGCCGGAATCGAACAGGCGCTCCACCGGTGGCAGGGGCCCATCCGGCAGCGCCGGATCTGTCGCGCCTGCCGGCAAGGCAAACGGCGTGGCGCGAGACCTGCGACAAACGATCTTCCGCGTCGAGCAGGAGCGCGATCGAGCCACAGCCCGGCTGCAGCAGGCCGAAGAGGACCTCGACGTAGCCGAGCAGCGCCTCGAGGACGCTGACTCGGCGCGCAGACACCTACTCGACAACGTCGCCTCGGGAGGCGACGAGGCCAGGCGGCGGTTCGCAAGCGCCCTGCACGACGACGCCCTGCAGCTCCTCACCGCTGCGGAGCTTCAGCTCGAACGGCTTCGAGTCGACGCCCGCCAGACAAAGTACGCGGCCGACCTCGAAAAGCTCAAGATCACGATGAAGCGGGTCGAGGAGTCGCTGCGAAACCTGCTCTACAACGTGAGCCCAGCCTCAGTCGACCTGCACATGCGGCTCAGCGACTCGATCCGCGACCGCGCGGTGGCGCTCAAGCAGCACACCGGCATAGAAGCGGAGCTGGACATCCGCCTTCCAGACGCACTCCCGGCTGTCGTGAAGACGAACGTGTTCAAGAACATCTCCGAGGCGTTGAGCAACGTCGAGAAGCACAGCAACGCCACGCGCGTAAGCGTCAGAGCAGAGACCGTGGATGGCGGCATCAGCATCGTCATCTCCGACGACGGGACCGGGTTCGTCGTGGCCGAGAGCCTCCATCTGCCCGGGCACCTTGGCTTGATCGCCATGCGCGAGCGCGCGCACCTTGCGGGCGGATGGTGCCGCCTCGACAGCGAGCCCGGGGCCGGAACCCGCGTCAGTTTCTGGATTCCATTCGGACCATAAAGCGAAAACGAGGGGGAGGAGATCTGCATTGGTTCGTCGAGCCGTAACCACTGAATCCGTCGACCCGAGGGTCACGCTCAACGTGCTGACCGCCGTCAAGCGCGGTGACTTCTCCGCGCGCATGCCGGCGAACTGGACGGGTCCGGCGGCTCGCGTGGCCGCGGCGCTCAACGAGATCATCGAGTCCAACCAGCGCCTGGAGCGTGAGCTTCATCGCCTGAGCAAGCGCGTGGGCAAGGAAGGCCAGATGAAGCGCGCGCCGCTCGGCGACGCGGGCGGCGCATGGGCGAGCACGCTCGACGCCATCAACGACCTCATCGAGGACCTCTCGCGGCCGAACATGGAGATGGGCCGCGTCATCCGTGCGGTCGCCGGCGGCGACCTGTCGCAGACGATGCCGCTCGAGATCGATGGCCGCCGTTTGCAGGGCCAGTTCCTCAACACGGCCAAGACTGTCAACACGCTGGTCGACCAGCTGCGCCTCTTCGCCAACGAGGTGACGCGCGTGGCGCGCGAGGTGGGCACCGAGGGCAAGCTGGGCGGTCAGGCCGAGGTCAAGGGAGCCGGCGGCGCCTGGAAGGAGCTGACCGACAACGTCAACACCATGGCCAGCAACCTGACCAGTCAGGTGCGAAACATCGCGGAGGTAACCACCGCGGTTCAGCAGGGCGACCTCTCCAAGAAGATCACAGTCGACGTGCAGGGCGAGCTGCTCGAGCTGAAGAACACCGTGAACACGATGGTCGACCAGCTGAACGCATTCGCCAACGAGGTGACGCGTGTTGCCCGCGAGGTGGGCACCGAGGGCAAGCTCGGTGGCCAGGCCGAGGTCGAAGGCGTC
>VBIA01000078.1 GCA_005879985.1 Chloroflexota bacterium
CTTGGCTTCCAGATCACATCGCCGATGACGACCGGCTGCATCGCTTCGGATTCTAGGTTTAATGGCCTCTACACTCGGCCTGGATGGAACCGCTGCCACCAGACTTCGCGAAGCAGCTCCTTCAGGTCATCGAGCCGGGTGGCGAAGGCGCCGCGGCAGAGGTGATCGGAGCGGCCATCCACCTGGACGACGCGCGCCTGGGCAAATTCCTGGAGCTGCTCGCCGACCGCGTGCGCTCATCGGGCGAGCCCATCACGGAGCCCGAGCTCCGCGACCTCCTCAAGAAGTCGACGAAGCCCGAGCGCCCAGCCGCCTCCTGATCCTCCGCGCCTCCTCGCCCAGGTCCCAGTAGTTCGCCCAGGCGATCCGCGCCACCGCAAGTGCGGTGCCCGGCTGATGGCTCGATCGCGCCGCGCGCAGCGCGTGCTGCTGCGCGTAGCACCAGCGATCCCACGCGCGTTCCACCGTCGCGTCCACCAGGTCGAGCCACTCGTCGTCGGCGGAGCCGTTCGGCTGAGTGGGCAGTGTGAGCACCTTCCACAGCCTCCCCTCGTACACGCGCATGACGATCGGCTGACCCTCGGCGCGCCCGCGATGCCGGTTGGGACGCGGATGTTTGGGGTTCGCTGCCATGAGCCGCTGCTGCACCGCGAACACCAGGTCGTGCGCTGCGTGCAGCGTGGCCGGCGGCAGCGGCGGGTCCTTGCGTCCCAGCCTCACCTGCAGCAAGCGGATCGCCTCACGCAGTGAGTGCGGCGCGTCCTCCTCGTCCATCAATCGCAGCGTCTCGACCTGCTCGAGCAGGCGGTCCGATTCCGCCATCAGGAACCTGCGCCGCGACTCCTCCGGCTCTTCCTCTTCGATGATTCGTGTAGCGAGGGCCACGGCAGCCACCTTAGAGGTCCAGCCCGGCGTGTCAAGTGTATCTTTACAGGCTGCTCGCAAAGGGTTGCCTTAACAGGCTGCGTTGGCACAGCCCGCACGCCCGCCTAGCGTTGCCGGCGGAGGTTCATGGATTGAAGAACTGGTTGGTCGCAGGTCTCGCGCTGGTGCTCGGAATCGCGGTGAGCGCCGCGTTGCTCATCTTTGGCAACCCGGCGCGAGACGAGATTGAGGTGTACGCGGTCGCCCACGACGTATCCGCCGGGACCGCACTCACGCAAGATGCGCTGCGCCTCGTGGCGGTGATGCTGCCCGACGGCGCGTCATCACTATTCCAGAAGGGTGCGAGTGACCCGCGCGGCACGCGCGCCGCGCACGACCTGATCGCCGGCCAGCTCCTGCAGCGAGCCGACGTCCTTCCGGCTTCGGCGTCCATGGACGTGCGCCTCGTCTTCATTCCCGTGAAGGACGCGCCGCCCGCAACGGCCGGCTCGAAGATCGACCTGCTCGTCATCTCGGGCACCTCCGACCACCCCGCCGTCGTTCCCTTCGCGCTCGGCGTCGACGTGCGCGGCGTCGTGCCTGGAGGCTTCATCGTCGCGGTGACATCGCGGCAGGCTCCTGCCTTTGTCTACGCCGCGGAGGTCATGCGTCTCGTCGCGGTCATCGCAGCGCCCGGCGCCCCTCCCGGGAATGAGGAGCCCATCGGGGCGCCCGACCAGGCCCTGGCGGTGGCTTCTCAGCCGTGATCGCCCTAGACGCCGAATCCCGCGTGCGCGCGCGAGTGGAGGCGCGTCTGGCCGAGGAGCTGGCGCTCCGAGAGCGCACCCGGCTGCGCGTCGACGACCAGCGTTGGGTCTACGAGCTCGTCGGTCGCGAGGTCGGCGACGAGCGACAGGCAGCGGATTCGCGCGACGACTGGGAGCTCATCTGGCGTCGCGTGTTCGCCGCCGTCACCCCTCTCGGTCCGCTGGCCGAGCACCTCGCCGATCCGGACGTGGAGGAGGTGCGCATCAACGGCACGCGTTCCTGCTTCGTGTTCCGCCAGGGATGCCGCGAGTCCGTGGCGCCGCCTTTCGACAACGAAGACGCGCTCATCGACCTCGTGCACTGGTACACGGACGGCGCAGGCGGAGCGCGTCTCGACCGCGCCAGCCCAATGGTCACGCTGACCCTGCCTGAAGGCAGCCGCCTCCACGCCGCGCTCTCGCCCCCGGCACGGCCGATGAGCGTGACCATCCGCAGGCATCCGGCGGATCGCTTTCCCAGCCTCGAGTCACTCGAGCGCTCGGCATTCCTGCCGCCCGCGGTCATCCCGTTCCTCGACGCCGCGGTCCAGGCGCGCCTCAACATCCTGGTCGCCGGCGGCGCCGGCGCCGGCAAGACCACATTCATGCGCGTGCTGGCGCGCAGCATCCCGCCCGACGAGCGGGTCGTCACCATCGAAGACCAGGCCGAGCTCCACCTGTGGCGCGAGCTCGCCGACTGCGTCTCCCTCGAAGGCCGCCCCGCCAACACCGAGGGCAAGGGCGCGATCAGCATCCAGATGCTCGTCCACGACGCGCTGCGCATGTCGCCTGACCGCATCGTCATCGGTGAGGTGCGTGGCGGCGAGGCGCTCGACCTCCTCGACGCGATGAACACGGGTCATCCGGGCTCAATCTGCACCATCCACGCCGACAGCCCGCGCGAGACGCTGCCGCGACTGGTCCGTCTCGCGCTGCGCAACCCGCAGGCACCGAGAGCGGAGACCGTGCTCGGCGAGATCGTGCACACGGTCGACCTCGTCCTGTACGCGGGCTTCTCCCGATCGCACGGCGCCGCTCGCGCGCGACGTTTGCTCTCGGTCGGCACAGTCGCCGGCGTCGACGACGGCCGCCCCGCCGTGCAGGAGCTGGTCGCATTCAGCGAGGACCATGGCTGGCGTCGCGTCGGCTCGCTGGCCGCCATGCCCGAGCGGGTGCGCACCAAGCTCGCGCGCGTCACCGACCCGGACCGCCTGATGGACGGCTTCGATGCTTGAGGCAGCCGCCGCTCTCGCCGCCGGCGCGTCAGTGGCCGTCGCCGTGCTCGCCGCATTCGCGCCGCGCGTGCCCGTCGACGAGATACCCGGCGGCCCCTGGCTGCGCCGCCGCTGGTCCAGATGGTGGAAAGGCGAGGCCGCGCTCGCGCAGCTCGCGGTTGCGATCGCGGGCGCCGTCATCGCGTCATCGGCGACGGGTCTCATACCTCTCGCCCTGCCCGGAGCCATCGGCTCGCTCGCCCTCGTGCGCACGGTCGTCGGCCGCCGCGCGCACACGGCGCGCATCCGCCGCCAGGACGCGGTGCTCGAGTCGGTGCGCATGCTGCGCCAGCTCCTCGAGACGGGAGCCGCGGGCGTGCAGCAGGCCATCGCCGTCCTCGCCGAACGCGGCCCTGAACCGCTGCGCCAGGAGTTTCGGCTCATCGCCGCCACGTCGCTCGGCCGCCGCCAGGCCTGGAACATGGCGCGCGACCGCGTCGCGGAGCCGCTGTTCGACATGCTCGCCGCCGCCGTCCTCGTCCAGCGACCCGGAGGCGGGGAGCTCGCTCCTCTGTTCGCCGACCTCGAGGCGACCGTCGCGGGCGCGCAGGAGGTCGAGCGCGAGGCGGATGCACTCCAGGTTCAGGCCCGTTCCGCGGCGGCGATCATCGTTTCGCTGCCGGTCGCGTTCCTGCTCGTGCTGTCCGCGCTGCGCTCGCCATACCTCGACGCATTCCACCAGCCGGCCGGAGAGGCCTTTCTGTTGCTGATGCTCGCCGTGATGGGCGTGAGCTACGTATGGATGCGGCGCCTGCTCAGGCTCGACGGGCTCCAGCGCGTGAGGCTCGTCGATGCCTGACGCCTATGTCGCCTCCGCCGCCGTGGTCGCCGGGATTCTTTGCGGATCGGCCGTGATCGCGGCGGCGCGCAACCCGGCGCCGTTCACCTGGCGCTGGCCCGTGCCGCCCGGTCTCGATGCGGCCATTCGCAGGGCCGGTTGGTCCGAGACACCCGAACGCGTAATCGTGCTCACCCTGGTCAGGAGCGCCGTCCTTGCCGCGATCGGATTGAGCTCCGGCCCGCTCTTCGGGCCGAGCGCGGCGGTGACCCTCGCCTTCGCCGGCGTGTTCGCGGGTGTCGCTTGGTCCGCTTATTCACTCATTGCGGCTGTCACCGGCCGCCGTGCGCGGCTTGCGCGCGAGCTCGCGCCTCTACTCGAGCTCTTCATCCTCGAGCTGGGCGGCGGGGGCAGCGCGCTCTCGGCGCTCGGATCGGTAACTCTGCAGGTCGACGGGGAGCTGGCCTATGAGCTCCGCCGTCTCCTCATCGCGTCGAATGTCCTGGGCTCGCAGCCGTTCGAGTCGCGGCTCAACGACCTCGCCGCAGAGCTTCAGATCCCCGCGATCGCGAGCCTGGCCACGATCATCGCCGCCAGCCGCGAGTACGGGACCAGCGTCGCGCCGGGCGTGCGCGCACTCGCCTCCGACCTTCGTCAGTCGCAGCGTCGCGAGCTCATCGCGCACAGCCGCCGCGCGCTCAACCACGTCCTGTTCCCCGCTGCCATCGGAGTGCTGCTGCCGTTCCTCTGCATCCTCTTGTTCCCGGCCGTCACGACACTGCAGGCGAATCTCCGATGAGAAGGCGTCAACACGCCGCCGCCCTTGTCGAGTTCGCGCTGGCATGGCCGATCGTGCTGCTCCTCGTTCTGTCCACGGTCGAGGCTGCGGTCTGGGCCGCGGAGGCGTACGCGGCGCATGCCGCAACCGTCGCCGGCGCCAGAGCGGGTGCGATAGCGGGCGGCACAGCGCAGGTCGCGTCCGCAGTCACGCTGCGCACCCTGTCCGCGAGCCTCGTCGGCGTCGTGCCGAGGCCGTGGTGCCCCGGCGCGAGCCTGTCGCCGCCGCCAGTGTGGGTCTGCGCCACCGACCTCGGACAGTCGATCGAGGTCGACGTCGGCGGATCCGTTCCGGCCCTGGTCCCGCTCGTGCCAGGCACCGGGCTCCCGCTACGCGCTCATGTCGTCCTCGCGAAGGAGAAGTTCATCCGATGAGAGGCCAGGCGCTCGTCGAGCTCGCGCTCTGCGCCCCGGTCATCCTCGTGCTCGCGCTCGGCGCGGTGACGGCGGTTCAGATGCTCGAGGCGGAGAGCGGCCTGGAGGCAGCCACCAGCGCGGCGCTCACCGCAGCCGTCCGCGCACCAGACGCAAACGCCGCCCTAGCCGCGGCGCGGTCGAGCTTCGCGTCGGTGATCGCCGGTTATCCGCTGCGCTCGCCTTCGATATCGATCTCTGTGGGCGCCTTTACGCGTGGCTCGCTGCTTACCGCCGACGCGACCGCGATGGTCGACGCGGCCGGAGCACACATCGCGCTTCGAGTCCACGACGCGCTGCGAGTCGAGCGCTGGCGCTCACGACCATGACCTCGCAGCGCGGTCAGGTCCTGGTCTTCGTCGCGCTGGTGCTGCCCATCGTGCTGCTGCCCGCGGCCGCGTTCGCGGTCGACGCCGCATCCGCGGCTGCCGTCCACGCGCGACTCGAGCAGGCCACCTGGAGCGCCACGGAGTCCGCCGTCCAGCAGATCGACGCCGGCGCGCTGCGCGCGGGCAAGGGCGTCACGCTCGATCAGCGATTCGTCGAGGCTGTCGCGCGCGATGCTCTCGCCGCGGAGAATTCCAACGCCACCATCGAACGCCTGGAGGTCGACGGTCTCACGGTGACGGTCGAAGCGGCGGAGCGTGTGCAGCTGCCGCTCAACTTCCTCGGCGCGCCGGCGGTGAAGCTCCGCGCGAAAGCGACAGCCCGACTGACGCTCGGCTATGAGAGGCCGAGCAGCTTCTTGCCGTTCTCGGTCAGCACCTTGTGAAGCGCGGCTTCCGGGATGTCCATCGTCACCAGCTCGTCGAGGCAGCGCTGGGGCTGGATGAACGGATAGTCGCTACCGAAAACGAACTGGTTCTGCAGCCTGCCCTTCATCTCGCGGATCACCTCGGCCGGGATGTACTTCGGAGCCCACCCCGAGATGTCGATGTAGATGTTGGTCTTGTGCAGCGCCATCGCCAGCAGCTCGAGGTGCCACGGGTAACCGAAGTGCGCCGCGATCACGTTCAGGCTGGGGAACGCGGCCGCCACCGCGTCCAGCCGGATGGGACGCGCGTAGTCGAGCCCGATGCCCTGCCCGCCTGGCTGGCCGGCGCCGATGCCGCTCGTGCCGGTGTGGAACAGCAGCACCAGCCCCAGCTCCTCGCACCGTTCGTACAGAGGCCAGAACCTCTCGTCGTCCGGCCGGAACGCCTGCAGTGAGGGCTGCAGCTTGACCCCTTTCAGCCCGAGCCAGGCGATGTGATCTAGCTCGCCCACCGCGAAGTCGCCCTTCAGCGGATCCACGCTGCCGAATCCGAGGAACGTCTTCGGATGCTCGCGGCACGCCTTCGCGACCACCTCGTTGGGCACGCGTGGACGGCCGGTGGCGGTCTCCGCGTCCCACGCCAGCAGCACCGCCATCACATCGATGGCCTCGTAATCGGCGGCCAGCTCAGCGATCGTCCGCCGCACGACCTTCGACCGGAAGTAGCCCTCGGCCGCCTCGATGTAACCCCTCATCGATACGTCGAGCCAGTCCGGCGTCGGCAGGTGGACGTGGAAATCGATCGCCCTCATGGGCACGGCCGATGATAGTGACCATGGAAGCCTCGCTGCTCGTGCTCGCCGGCGGCGCGAGCCGTCGCATGGGGAGGCCGAAGGCGTGGCTCGAGGTGGGGGACACGATCCTCCTCCGCTGGGTGGTGGACCGGCTCGCTCTCGCGTTTTCCGAGGTGCTGATCGCGTTCGCCGAGCCCGAGCAGCTGGAACAGCCCATCCCGTATCGCGTCGTGTTCGACCGCAAGCGCTCGGGCGGTCCGCTCGCGGGCATCGAGGCCGGCCTTCTCGCCGCGCGCCAGGATGCGGTCTTCGTGATCGCGTGCGACATGCCCTACGTCACGACCGGCGTGGCGCACCTCGCGGTCGCGGCTGTGCGCACGTGTGACGCGGCCGTGCCTCGCATCGACGGCCGGCCCGAGCCCGTATGTGCGGCATACAGAAAGACGGCGCTGCCGGTCATCAGCGCGGCGCTGGACAGTGGCCACAGACGCGCGGCGGAAGTGCTCGCCGGCATGCAGGTGACGTGGCTGGAGGACATCGACGGCGACGTCGTCCGCAGCCTCAACACGCCTGACGACTACCTGCGTTTCCGGACGTCTGTCGGACCTGGCGATAATTGAGTCGCCCCTTCCCCCAAATGGAGGCTTTGTTGTGAAGATCGTCGTCACCGTCAAGCAGGTGCCGGATCCCAACTCGACCCAGGCCCTGGAGTCTGACAACACGCTCGCGCGCGACAAGGAGGTCGTCCTCGACCCCGGCGACGAGTGCGGCATCGAAGAGGGTCTCCAGCTCAAGGAGGCGCACGGTGGCGAGGTCGTGCTCGTGTCGATGGGACCGGAGCGCGCCAGGGACGCGATCCGCAAAGGCCTGTCCATGGGGGCGGACCGGGGCATCCTCATCACCGACGAAAAGCTCGCGGGCGCGGACGCGTTGCTGACAGGCAGGGCGCTGGCTGCGGCCATCAAGGCCGAGTCACCGGACCTGGTCATCTGCGCCACCGAGTCGTATGACGGCAGCACCGGCATGGTGCCGCCGATCCTCGCCGAGCTGCTGGGCCTGCCCCAGCTGACGTTCGCGAAGAAGGTGGAGGTCAACGGCACCAACCTCAAGGTCAACCGCCAGACCGCCGACGGCTACATGGTGGTCGAGGCCGCGATGCCGGCGCTTATCACCGTGACCGCGGCGATCGCCGAGCCCCGCTATGCGTCGCTCAAAGGCATCATGGCCGCGCGCTCGAAAGAGGTCAAACAGGTCTCGCTGCAGGATCTCGGCGTCGACGGCGGCGGGCCCGCCGAGACCATCGAGTCGGTCGCGAGCGCGGAGACGCGCAAGGCCGGCTCGATCATCGAGGACGACGGCAATGCGGTCGACCAAATCGTGAAAGTCCTCGCCGACGCCAAGGTGATCTGACATGGCGAAGGTTTGCGTCTACGCGGAGCTGAGCGAGGGCAAGCTCAACTCGGCCGTCACCGAGATCATGGCCAAAGCGCGCGAGCTGGGCGATGTCAGCGTCGTCGCGCTCGGGACCGGCGCCAAGGAGGCCGGGGCAACGCTCGGCAAGCACGGCGCGAAGGTCGCGTACGTGAAAGAAGACAAGGTCTTCGATGATTACCTCGCCGAGCCCGCGACCGATGTGATGCACGCGCTCCAGCAGCAAGACGCCTATGACCTCATCCTCTTCAGCTTCACGAGCGACTCGCGCGACATTGCAGGCCGCCTCGCTGCCCGACTCGGCACCGGCCTCATCTCCAACGCCTCCGACATCAGCGCGGAGGGCGGGAGCTTTGTCGCCAAGGTGCCCTACTTCGGTGGTGCGAAGCTGGCCTCGATGAAGGCCAACGGCAAGCCGGCGATCGTCCTCGTCAGGCCCAAGTCCTTCGAGGCATCGGAGACCGGAGGCAGCGCTGACGTGAAGGACGCTCCGGGTTCTGTGGGCGACGGCTCCAAGCGCGCGCACATCCTGGAACGCGTCACCGAGGCTTCCGAGAAGGTGAAGCTCGAGGACGCGCGGGTGGTCATCAGCGGGGGGCGGGGGATGGGCGGGCCCGACAACTTCCCACTGCTCGAGGACCTTGCCAGCGCGCTTGGTGGAGCCGTCGGCGCGAGCCGCGCGGTGGTCGACGCCGGATGGGTGCCCTACTCGATGCAGGTCGGCCAGACCGGCAAGTCGGTGCGGCCCGGCGTTTACATCGCCGTCGGCATCAGCGGCGCGATGCAGCACACCGTGGGCATGAAGACCTCGAAGGTGATAATCGCGATCAACAAGGACGCGGAGGCGCCGATCATGAAGATCGCCGACCTCGGCGTCGTCGGCGACGCGCTGAAGATCGTGCCGGCCCTGACCGCCGCGGTCAAAGCCAAGAAAGGCAAGTCCTAGACCACGGACAGGGACGAGGCCGAGCGCCTCGCCGCCGAGCGCGCGGCGCTGAGGAAAGCAAGGGACTTCGAGGCCGCCGACTCGATCCGCGCGCGGCTCAACGACGCCGGATGGGAAGTTCTCGACGGGCCTTCCGGCAGCGACTTGCGCCCACTCCGCGCCCAATCGCCCTCCGTCGCTGCCGGCGCACCGCGTCAGGTGACTCTGCTCACTGTCGTTCATGGCTGGAAGCCCGACGCGGAGCGGTGGCTTCTCTCGGTCTTCACCCGCAGCACGGCTGATTTCGAGGCGCTAATCGTCGACAACTCCGGCGACGAGGGGATCGCCTCATGGCTGGACAACCGCGCCGCGGAGCGGCTTCGCGTCATCCGTCTCGACCCGCCGCTCGGCTTCGGCGCCGCGGTCAACGCCGGCATCGAGGCGGCCGCCGGAGAGGTCTGCGTCCTGTTCGACCAGAGCCTCGAGCTGAAGGGCGATGCGGTCACGCCGCTGCTGACCGCGCTCGACGATCGGTCGGTGGTCGTGGCCGGACCGTTCGGGGTGCGGGCCAAAGGCACGCTCAAGGAGTTCGAGGAAAGCGCCGGTCCCGACGTGGACGCGATCGAGGGCTACTGCATGGCGTTCCGCCGCGCCGACGCGCTGGCAGCCGGCGGCTTCGATCCGAAGTTCCGCTTCTACCGCATCGCCGACATCGAGTTCAGCTTCCGCCTGCGCGACCATCGGGGCCGCGCCCTCGTCGTTCCGGACCTGCCGGTCGTGAAGCATGAGCACCGCCTGTGGGAGGCGACCGAGCCTGACGAGCGCGACCGGCTTTCGCGCCGAAACCTGTACCGGTTTCTGGACCGATGGAGGGATCGCACCGACCTTATGGTCGGGGAGTCCCAGCCGCCTCAATAGAATTCCCATCGGTGGCCGACGAATACAAGAGCCGGGTGACGGACCTGCACGCGCGCAGGAAGAAGAACCTGGGGATGGGCGGCGCTCAGCGCATCGCCAAGCAGCACGAGAAGGGCAAGCTCACGGTTCGCGAGCGGATCGACCTGCTCTTCGACAAAGGCACGTTCGTCGAGCTGGGCTTGCTGGCGGAGCAGCAGCCGATTCGGGGCATCGAGCCGTCGCCTGACGGCTCACCTGCGGACGGCGTGGTCACGGGCCATGGCGAGATCGACGGCCGGCAGGTGTGGGTCATCGCCTACGACTTCACTGTGATGGCGGGCTCGATGGGTGCCGTGGGTGAGCAGTTCAAGGCCGCGCGCGTGCGCGAGCTGGCCCTGCGTTACCGCAAGCCAATCGTGTGGCTGCTCGACTCCGCCGGCGCGCGCATCCAGGAGGCGTCGGGCTCGACGTTCGCCGGCACTGGCTGGCTCTTCTACGACCAGGTGGTGATGTCGGGCGTGATCCCGCAGGTCGCGGCGATGCTGGGGCCGTGCGCTGCCGGCACCGCGTACATCCCGGGACTGGCGGACTTCGTGCCGATGGTCAAGGAGACGTCGTCGATGTCGCTGGGCGGCGCGCGCCTCGTAAAGGCGGCGACGGGCGAGGACGTGACCGACCACGACATGGGCGGTTCGCAGGTGCACTGCTACGAGTCGGGAGTGGGGGACAACGAGGTCGACGACGACGCGGCGTGCATCGCGTCGGTGCGCCGCTTTCTTTCTTATCTGCCCTCCAACAACTCGGAGCCGCCGCCGCGCATGCCGTCGGACGACCCGCCTGACCGCCTGGTCGATGGCCTGGAGAAGATCGTGCCGAGCAACCCGCGCGCCGCCTACGACGTGAAGCGGGTGATCAAGTCGGTGTTCGACCAGGACTCATGGTTCGAGGTCAAGCCGACGTGGGCGAAGAACATCGTGATCGGCTTTGCGCGTGCCGGCGGCCACCCGGTCGGCGTGGTCGCGAACCAGCCGATGTCGAAGGGCGGGATTCTCGACTCCGATTCCGCGGACAAGGCCGCGCGCTTCATCCGCATGTGCGATGCGTTCAACGTGCCGCTGGTCTATTTGATGGACGTGCCGGGCTTTCTCGTGGGGTCGCAGGTCGAGAAGGAGGGCATCATCCGCCACGGCGCGAAGATGCTCTACGCGACTTCGGAGGCGACCGTGCCGAAGATCACGGTCATCATGCGCAAGGCGTACGGCGCGGGCTACTACGTGATGTGCGGCAAGGGCTACGGACCGGACGTGGTGGTCGCGTGGCCGTTCGCCGAGATCTCGGTGATGGGCCCCGAGGGCGCCGTCAACATCATCTTCAACAAACAGATCGAGGCGTCCAGCAACCCCGAGGAAACGCGCTCGAGCAAGCCCGCACCAAAAAGGTCGATCGCCCGTGGCGCAAGCACGGCAACATCCCGGTATGAAACCCGCCGCCAGCCCCCCGGCCACACCCCTGGCGGGGCCCTCCCTCCTCCCGGCGACCTCCCCCTCGCCAACGCACCACGCAGCAACGAATTTGCGCGAATTGAAAGCGCAAGACAACCCAGCCTGTTAAGGCCGTGACCAGGACCATCATCACCGCCGCTCTCACCGGCGTCCTCGCGACCCGCGACCAATGCCCGGCCATCCCGTACACGCCACGCGAGATCGGCGAGGAGGCAGCACGGGCGGCGCAAGAGGGCGCGGCCATCGTCCACATCCACGCCAGGACCCCCGAAGGCGGCCCCGACTGGTCCGTCGAAACGTTTGCGCAGATCTACGCAGAGGTAAGAGCGCGATCCGATGTGATCGTCAACTTCTCCACGGGCGCCGTCGGCATCCCTGCCGAGCAGCGCATCGCCCACATCAGTGAGCTCAAGCCCGAGATGGCCGCCCTGAACATGGGCAGCATGAACTACGCGATCTACTCAGAAAGGAGAAAGGAGTTCATCCACGACCACGTCTTCGCCAACCCCTTCAAGGACATCAGCTTCTTCCTGAAAACCATGAACGACGCGAACATCCGGCCCGAGCTCGAATGCTTCGACACCGGCCACATCGGCAACACCCGCCCGCTCATCCACCAGGGAATCCTCAACCCGCCCTACCAGTTCAGCCTCATCATGGGCGTGCTCGGCGGCATCCCCGCCTCCACCCGCCACCTCATCGACCAGGTAGACACGCTCCCTCCACAATCGCACTGGCAGGTCATCGCCATCAGCCTCGCGCAGTGGCCGCTCGTCGCCGCGGCCATCACCATGGGCGGCAACGTACGCGTCGGTCTCGAAGACAACTTCTACCTGGAGGAAGGGCGGATGGCGAAATCCAACGGCGAGCTCGTTGCGAAAGCCGCGCGCATGTGCAAGGAGCTCGGCACCGAGGTTGCGTCGCCGGCCGACGCGCGCAAGCAGCTCGGACTCGAGCCAGAACCGAGGCCCGCGCCGGCCATGCACCGGACCAAATAGATGGAGGTCAAGGCAGAGCTCGTCGGAAGCGTCTGGAAGATCACCTCGAAGCCCGGCGACCAGGTTGCCGAGGACGATGTGCTCATGATCCTCGAGTCGATGAAGATGGAGATTCCCGTGACCGCCCCCAAGCCAGGACGCGTGAAAGAGATTCGCGTCAAAGAAACCGACGTCGTGAAGGAGGGCCAGGTTCTGGTGGTTTTGGAGTGAGCGAATTGCCAGTCAAGGTCAAGGTCCAGGAGAGCGCCAGCCAGGTCGTCTACACGGACGCCGTCCTGATCAACGGCAACCCACTCGGCTTCGTCCTCAACTTCGGGCAGTGGGCGCCCGAGGAGCCCGGGCTGGTCCGCGTCTACTCGCGCGTGGGCATGAGCCCCAATCACTTGAAACTGCTCTCGCAGCTGCTCTCGCAGAACGTGCAGGCTTACGAAGAGCGGTTCGGCGCGATGGTCGTCACCGAAGACCGCGCCGCCAACGCTCACCGCATCGGCTTCGACACCGAGCCACCCAAGCCCGCTCGTTGACCGCAGCCCAGCTCCTGCTCCGCTATCAGGCGCTGGTTGATCGAGAGCGCGCGCTCCGCGAGTCGCTCGCAGCCACCGAAGCGAGGCTGGAGTCGGATCCCGCCATCGTCGAACGCGAGGACACGCTGGCTTCGGCCCGCGCCAAGCAGGACGAGGTCGCCGGCCGCCTGCGTGAGTCGGACAAGGTGCGCGAGGACCATCGCTCACGCCTCCGTTCGCGACAGAAGGAGCTAATGAGCGGCCGCATCCGCAACCCGACCGAGCTCATACAGATGTCCGACGAGGTCGCGCACATGAAGGCTCGCTTCGTCGAGGAGGAGGAAGCCCAGCTGCGCATCATGGAGGACGCCGAGGCCGCCGACGAATCAGTTCGCTCGGCGACCAAAGAGCTCGAGGACGCAACACGCACATCCACCGAAGAAGAACCCGGCCTGCGCACCCAGCTCGCCGAGTGGAATATGGAGCTCGCCGACGTCATCACTGAGAAAGACGCGATCTGGGCCCAGGTGCCGCCGCGCGACCAGGCGCTCTTCAGCCGCATCCGCGTCCGGCCTCCGATCGCGCGGGTGAACGGCACCCAGTGCGCGGCGTGCCACGTCACCGTCACCTCGTCGGGCATGCAGATCCTGCGCAAGGGCGACGCGCTCGTGCAGTGCGAGAACTGCGGCCGCATCCTCGCCGCCAGTTGACGAAGTTCCTGCGCCTCCGCACAGACGGCGCCTCGCGCGGCAATCCAGGTCCCGCAGCCGCGGGCATCGTCATCGAGGACGAGGAGGGCATGAAGCTGAAGGCCATGCACCGCTGGCTGGGGGTGATGACCAACAACGAGGCCGAGTACCACGCCCTCATCGACGGACTCAAAGCAGTCGAGTCGTGGAAGCCCGACACGCTCGAGGTGTGCCTCGACTCCAAGCTGATCGTCGAGCAGGTGAACGGAGGCTATCGGGTCAAGGAGGAGCGGCTTAAGACGCTCAACGCTCGCGCGAAAGAGCTGCTGGCCTCGTTTCCGGACGTCAAGGTCAAGCACGTTGCGCGCGAACAGAACAAACGCGCCGACTACCTCGCCAACCAGGCTCTCGACGAGCATGGCAAGGGTTAGCTACTCGGTCAGCACGGACCTGGACCCAAAGGTCGTTTGGGACGCCCTCACTGAGTTCGGGCCACGGCGTGCCAAGTTGTGGCCCGACCTCTCACCCGAGTCGTTCAAGGTGCTCGAGCGCGGCGACAACTGGGCGCGGGTCAAAGAGGGAACCGCGAGCCTCGGCATCTGGTCGATCGAGCGCTACGAGTGGAAGGAGCCTGTGATCACCGCGACCGTCGAGGAGGCCAACGCCGCCCAGACGGGCGGTACGTGGCGGATGGAGGTCCAGCCCGGTCCCGGCGGCGGCTCCATCCTCACGATCAGCATGGACCGCAAGGCCAAGGGCTTCGTCGGCCACATCATCCACGGCATCTTCCAGGTCACCAAGGGCCGGTTCCTCGCGGCCAGGATGCGACGCATGCTCGCGAACATCCATGGGTAGACTTACTGCCGGGCCGAGGCGGACGGGTGACCGCCGGCGAAGTAAATAGCGTTGGAGGAAAGTCCGGGCTCCGCAGAGCAGGGCGCTGGGTAACACCCAGTCGGGGCGACCCGAAGGAAAGTGCCACAGAAATCAAACCGCCACGAGGGCCTGTCTCTAGAGAGGTTCTCAGGGTAAGGGTGAAACGGTGGGGTAAGAGCCCACCGGCGGCAGGGCGACCTGCCGGCCAGGCAAACCCCGTCCGGAGCAAGACCAAGTAGGAGGGCGTCCCCTTCGGGGGATAAGGCTGCTCGCCGAGCCCTCGGGTATCGGTCGCTGGAGTCGCCGGGCAACCGGCGTCCAAGACAGATGGTCACCATCCCGCAAGGGATACAGAACCCGGCTTACAGTCCGCTCTCGGCCCACCTTCTGTATCCCCAAAACCGCAAGTTGCGGGGCGGCAGATTGCGGTCGCCGCTTCAGATTTAGCAGCGGCACGACGATTGGCGGAGTCGATACAACGTCCCGCGGCAACAGTAAGTCGCTGGCCAACCTTCTGTGCGCCTACGCGGTGCCTGACGACGAACGGGCCAGGACCGTGAGGCCCCGGGTTCAAATCCCGGGCCCCGACCAAGTTCTATTATCTGAACTGGCCACGAAAAGCCTGGTTGTTGACGTCACACGTCATCGCTCAAATCTGATACTCGCGCTGCTTTGCGCGGCGCAGTTCATGCTGATCCTGGACATCGCGATCGTCAATGTCGCGCTGCCCTCGATGCAGCGGACTCTGAGTTTGTCGGCTGAGAACATCCAATGGGTGGTCAGCGGCTATGCGCTCACCTTTGGCGGCTTTCTCATGCTGGGCGGTCGGCTGGCTGACGTCGTCGGCCGGCGACGCATGTTCTTGGCGGGTTTGGTCCTCTTCATCGGGGCATCGATGCTGGGCGGTTTCAGCCAGTCCGGCGGAATGCTGATCGCCGCTCGCGGAATCCAGGGCTTTGCCGGCGCCTTGGTCTCGCCAGCGGCACTGTCGCTTCTGACAACGACCTTCAAGGAAGGCCCAGAGCGTAATCGTGCGCTTGGGATTTGGAGCGCTATGGCTGCCGGCGGCGCATCGGCTGGGTTGATTCTGGGAGGCCTGCTCACCCAGGAATTGAGCTGGCGTTTCACGCTCTTCGTAAACGTGCCATTGGGTCTCGCCGCGATTCTGCTATCGCCAGTGCTGACGGCAGATGCTGCTCGCCGTGGGGCGAAGGTTAGACTCGACGTCCCTGGAGCGGTGAGCCTGACCGGCGGAATTCTCGCCCTCGCGTACGGCGTGACCGAGGCGACCGGGCAAGGCTTTGCCTCCACGAAGGTGCTCATTGCTCTGGCTCTCTCTGCCGCCCTCTTGATTACATTCGTCGTAGTCGAGAAAAGCAGCAGCCAACCCCTTCTGCCGGCTCGGATGCTGAAGCTGAGATCCGTGGTGGCGGGCAACTCCGTGGCGGCGCTCGTATCGGTCGTGATGATCGGCGCCGTCTTCTTCAACTCGCTGTATCTGCAGGAGATCCTCGGATACTCACCGATCCAGGCAGGTCTAGCCTGGTTGCCCCAAACGGTACTGATCATGGTCGTTTCCAGCATCGGGGCCCGCATTGCCACCAAGCTTGGCGAGAGAACCCTGATCGCGCTCGGAACTCTTGTACTGGCGGCGGGGATGCTCCTGTTCCTGAGAACCGCCCCAGAAAGCAACTACGTCACCGTTCTCATCCCCGCCATGCTGGTTACAGGCATCGGCGTAGGACTTACGTTCGTAAGCGTTACCATGGCCGCCACATCCGGCGTCCCCGATCGGGATCAGGGAACCGCTTCCGGTCTCATCGGCACCGCCCAGCAGGTTGGAACGGCCGTTGGACTGGCGATTCTGGTCAACATCGCTGGGTCGGTCACCAGGGTGTATCTGCCACAAGGTGCAGGTGCCGTTATCGCCGGATACCACCAGGCGTTTGTGATCGCCGCCTTCATCAGCTTCGTGGCGGCGACTCTCGCGCTCATCGTGATCAAGCGCCCTTTGGCGCTGCCGGCAGTTGGTGTGGCGGAAACTGTGTTGCCGCGCGCGATTCAGCCACTCAGGGCCGCCGCCCAGAGCCAGCTGCTCTTGGCAAGGTGCGGACCCTTACTTCCACCGGACCGCGTCGGAGAATAGGTGGCGGGTAGGCAGTTCTGAGAAAGCTGAGACAAGCAGAACAATCTCGTCGAACCCTCGCGTCACTCGTACTCGTCGTGGCACCGGAGCTAGAGCGGCGTCGCGTCGCTCTCGTCGCGACCCCTTGGCGTGCAGTCGAGAAGGGCGTAGTAGCCACCTGACGGCAATTACCAAGGCTCTTGGCCACATGCCGGCGGAGTCTATACATCCAAGATTGAGGACTCTCTCTCACCACGGACCTGGCTCGCTTCTGGGTCGTCATTGCATTAGTGGATCGTTCTTCTCGTGTTGATCACTGTGGCTCGGAGGAAGCCTTAGGCCTGGGTGAATTGATGATCGCAGGCCCCCGCTGTGCGCCTGCGCGGCACCGCTCGGCGCACGCTGAGTTCAAACGGCTGCTGGGGGACTACCCTGAGCCGCCGCCAAGAACCGCCGGCGGGCGGGCTAAACGCCGCCGCCGGCCTGGTCAGGCCGGTCGCAATTGGCCCTAATTAGGTCGAGGACGCCACTGCCGTCAATTCGAGAGTTCAAATAGCGTTCTCTCCCCGCGACCAAATCTCAGTTTCTCGGCTCACGCCCCGATTCGTACTGAAAGTCGGCCGCGGTGATCCCGTAAGGGTGCCCCGGCGGCCACTGCACCAGCTCGATCCGGTAGCCGTCGGGGTCCGTGAGCCATGAGATCTGAGGCCCGTCCTGTCCACCCGGCCGTTCCACTGGACCGGGCCTGAGCCTCGCCCCCGATAACTGCCCGAGCGTGGCAGCGAGATCGTCGACCTGGACCGGAATGTGACTGAACCCGGTGCCGATATCGACCGGCCCATCCTCCGGACGGTGCACCAGCTCAAGCGTGACTACCTCCTCGCCTGGGAACTTGAGCATGGTCAGACTCGCGTTGGCCCCCAGATCAACCCGGCCGACCTGCTCATACCCGAGCGCGGTGTAGAAGTCGAGCGAGGCGGCCAGATTGGAAACGCGGTACGAGGTGTGGAGAGTCCTCATGGTCAAGTCGCCTTGGAGAAATGATGCCTCGCCGGCGGCGTCAAGTTAGCGGGTCGACTCGGTAGCGCGCGCCGTCCTCGGTCACCCGGACTCCTGCACCTTTGCCGATCGGGGCGACCAACTCGCCGGTGAGGCCAAAGACGGCCGCCTCAGTTGTCGGCGAATGGCCGACGACGAGGGCACGGCCCCCGTCCGGTAGCGACTCAAAGACCGATCGGAGGGCGGTACCGAGTACGGCGGATTCCTTCTCGACCAGATCCGGATCGACTCGTCGAAACGCTTCCAGGTCCTTGCCATCCGCCCGCCGAGCCGCCTCGAACCAGCGCTCCTCGACCGCGGACCGGAACCGAGGATTCACCGCCACTCCGCCGGCGACCGTTCGGCCCATCCCCGCGAGCAAGCAAGCGAGGGTCTGGGTCGCTCGCTGGGCTCCGGACGAGATCAGCAGGTCGAAGTCACCCTCGATGCTCCGACCGATTTCGACCGCCACGCGGACGCCCGAGGCGGTGAGTACGTCGCCCTCCGCGTCGGTGTGCCGCCGAAGCTCGACGACCTTCGACACAACCCCCATCATCCGCCTCGGTCGAGGCAGGTGCGGCCGGAGGGCGGTCAGAGTGCGCTGGACCCAAGCTGCGCCGGCGGCCGTACTCGAGTGGACCTCGCCTGTCGCGCGTCTTTTCTTCGCTCCAGCCGTCAGGGTGCGGTCACAGTGCGGCCCCATCCTTCGGTTGCTGGCCGAGGGAGACAGAAGATTTTGCGTACCAGTACGCATTTAGTACGCAGCCGCTTTCAATCTCTGAGTGTCGTTAGGTGTCGTTCCGTATTCAGAATCGCTGGGGCGATCTCACCGATACAGAACCCGGCTTACAGTCCGCCCTCGGCCCACCTTCTGTATCCGTAAAGCCGCAACTTGCGGGCCGCAGATTGCGGTTGATCTCTTCAGCCAAACGTGCAGTCGAGGGTGACCTTCTTCAGGCCACGTTCGAGAACCGCGAGCTCCTGATCGTCCAGTCGCGCGACGAATAGATCGAAGATCCCGCGTGCATGCACCGGTGCGGCCTCGGTCAGGCGCGCCACGCCGGCGTCGGTCAGAGCCACCACAACACCACGAGCGTCGCCATCAGCGTTGGCTCGACGGACAAGACCCACATCGACAAGCCGGGCGACACGGCGGGTCATGCCCGATCGGGAGATGAGCGCTCGGTCAGCAAGTTCTGTCATCCGCAGCGCACCACCGGCGAGCGCGAGCTGAGCGAGGACGTCAAAGTCCGCCAACGCCAGACCGGTCTCCTTTGCGAGATCCCTCTCGAGCTGGCGCATCAGCGTCGCGTGTGACCGCAGCAGCGCCTGCCAAGCCGCCAATCCACGACCGCCCGGCAGCTCGTCCGCCATCGACCGGTCGAGAAGGCCGGCGACGTCGGGTTCGGATGGTACTTGCATATGCAATAAACTCGGTACAGCCTAGGTATTTGCATATGCAAGTATACCGACCGACTTACCCGGGAGGAAATGTCACGTGATCAGCGAACTCGAGCCTACCCTCGATCCGTCACTCAGCCGCCGATTCGGGACGGTAGCGGACGAAGCGAGCGTAAGGCGGGCCGTCGCCGCCCTCGAGGCGAATGGAATCACCGTCCTCAGGGCGCCGGACTCCGCCGCGGCAAAGCGGATCGTCCTTGACCTCATCCCGGATGGCTCCCAGGTGCACCACGGGGCATCGCAGACGCTCGACCTGCTGGGCATCACCGACGAGATCGACAAGTCC
>VBIA01000210.1 GCA_005879985.1 Chloroflexota bacterium
ATCAGCCTGCTCACGCGGTTCTACGACCCGACAGAGGGGGAGATCCGGCTTGACGGCGTTGACCTCCGCGACTTCAGGCTTGAGGATCTGCGCCGGCAGTTCGCGGTGGTGCCGCAGGACCCGGTGCTCTTCTCGGCCAGCATCGCCGAGAACATTGCTTACGCCAGGCCGGGAGCCAGCGAGAGCGACCTGGTCGCGGCGGCGCAGGCGGCGAACGCCCACGAGTTCATCGTCCGGCTCCCTCAGGCCTATGACACCCAGGTGGGCGAGCGCGGCGTCCAACTCTCGGGCGGCCAGCGCCAGCGCATCGCCATTGCCCGCGCCTTCCTGAAGGACAGCCCGGTGCTGATCCTGGACGAGCCGACGAGCGCCGTCGATGACGAGGCGGAGGCGGCGATCGTGGAGGCGATCCGGCGGCTGATGCGCGGCCGCACCGTCATCCTGATCACCCATCGCGCGCGCCTGCTGGAGCGCTGCACTGAGCTCATCGTCCTCGAGAACGGGCGAGTCGTCGCCGATACCACCCGCGCCGCGGCCGTGATCGCCCCGTCTACCGGGCCGACCGCAGTTCGCGAGCGGCCGACAACCCTCATGAGCCATCCAGCCGTTCACGCCTGGCGTCAGTTGTATCCCCACTCCGAGCCGCGCCGGATCGCGCCACTGCGGGTCCGCCAGCGGAAGAACAAGGTCTACCGGCTGGAGGGCGCCGGGTGGGCCGGCACAGCGGTCATCGCCAAGCGGTCTCGGAAAGCGGACGCCCTCATCGAGCGCACCGTCTACGAGGAGATTCTTCCCCGTCTCACGGTCCCATCGCTCCGCTACTACGGGTCCCTCGAGGACCCGGACGCCGAGTATTGCTGGCTCTTCCTGGAGGAGGCCACCGGCGCCAAGTACTCGAAGTTGCTCGCCGCAGAACGCGCCCAGGTCGCTCGCTGGCTCGCGCTGCTGCACACTTCGGCTGCGGAGGCCGCTGCCAAAGCAGGGCTGCCCGATGGAGGACCTGGCCGTTATCGGGAGTTTCTAAGGTCGGCCCGCGAAGGGATCCTGCAGCATCTCGACAACCCCATGCTGGACCCGGACGACATCGCCTTCCTCGATGCGATGCTTGCACGTCTAACCGAGTTGGACGGGCATTGGAACCGACTAGAGGAGATCTGTGACGGCGTGCCGCAGACGCTGGTCCACGGTGATCTCAACGGGAAGAATTTGCGTCTGCGTCCGACGAGCGCTGACGCCACCGTCCTCGTCTTCGACTGGGAGGACGCCGGGTGGGGCGTCCCGGCCGTCGACCTGGCCCAGCAGGCGGTGCCCTCCAGCGGCCTATCGGCGAACCCCGACATTCCGACCTACTGCTCGACGGTGAGGGAGAGCTGGCCGGACACGAGCCCAGAAGCTGTGCAGCGGCTGGCCTCTTGCGGGACCGTATTCCGGGTGCTGGCCGCGCTGTACTGGGAATCGTTCAACATTGCAACCGAGTGGGCCTCGAAGTCTGTCAGCAACATCCGGCTGTTCGATGCTGAGCTGGACCACGCCCTCGCGCGGCTCGGCTGGGACGGGTGTTCGGTGTCCGCCACTGCCGCTGGGCGGACCACAGCGAACCGAGGATCATGAGCGCTACGATCTGCATCGCGCCGGCCCGCACCCTCGCGTATCCCCAAGGTGGCGGGCACCTGTGGGTGTATCTCCAGTGGGCCCTGGGCCTGCGGGCGCTGGGCTGTCGCGTAATCTGGCTGGAAGGGATCGACCCCCGCGATCCCGAGCACGACCTCCAGGAGAAGGTGGCGACGCTCAAGGGCCGCTTGGAGCCTTACGGCTTGGCGGAATCCGTCGCGCTGTTCTCGTTGAACGACGAACCCCTCACGCGCGACGTTGCCGCGCGCACGCTGGACCTCGACGCGGCCGCCGAGGCTGACCTGCTGCTCAACCTGTGGCACTCCCTCCCCGCATCCGTGGTGCGCCGCTTCAGACGGTCCGCGTTCGTCGACACCGACCCCGGACTGCTGCAGATTTGGATGACCCGGGGCGACATCCGAGTGGCACCGCACCACATTTACTTCACCATCGGCGAGACCGTCGGAACCCGGGCGGCCCGTTTCCCCGACTGCGGCCTCCACTGGCATTACACGCCTCCCCCCGTCTTCCTGCCAGAGTGGCCGCCCATCCCGGTGGACTCGAGCGCGCCGTACACGACGGTCACCCACTGGTGGGGCAGCACATTCGAGTTCCAGGGACAGACCATCAATGAGGAGAAGCACGTCTCGTTCCTGGAATACAAGGACCTCCCGTCTCGGACACCCGTAAGACTTGAGTTGGCCGTCTGTCTGGTCGAGCACTACGAACACTGGCGTACCCGTCTGGAACCCCT
>VBIA01000208.1 GCA_005879985.1 Chloroflexota bacterium
AGCCGTCAGGGTGCGATCGCGTCAGCGTGTGCCTCACGTCCAGCGAAGGATCCTCGGCGGCGAGGCGCTCGAGCTGCTCGCGGTAGATCACATCCTCAAACGTCCTCGAGGAGTAGAGCAGGCGCACCGGCGTGCGGTCGCGCGCCGCAGCGCGGTGGCGGATCATCGCCATCAGCGGGACGACGCCGGATCCGCCGGCGATGAGCAGCAGCGGCCGGTCGCCGGGCGCTCGCCACACGAAGAATCCGCCGATGGGCCCGCGCAGCTCGATCTTGTCTCGGGCGCTCAGCTCACCAACTAGGTACGGCGAAACCTCGCCGTCGTCGAGCCGTTCGACCGTGATCGTCACACGCCGGTCCTCGGGGGCAGAAGCGATCGAATAGCTCCGCTGCGCCTGGTACCCGTCCTCGGCGGTAAGGCGCACGTCGACGTGCTGACCGGCGAGATGCCCTTGCCAGTCGGGTACATCTATGGCAATGCTCGACACCTTCGGAGTCTCGGCGGTGATCTCGGCGACCTCGCCGATCTTCCACCCTAGTCGCCCCAGTACCGTTCCTCGCGCCATGGATCTCCGTGGTTGTTGTAGCCGTTCGACTCCCAGAAGCCCGGCTCGTCCTGGTTCTTCAACGTGAGGCCCCGCACCCACTTCGCGCTCTTCCATAGATAAAGGTGTGGGACGAGCAGGCGCACCGGTCCGCCGTGCTCGGGATGCAGCGGTTGCCCGGCGTACTCATAGACGACCCACGCTTTGTGGTCGGTGATCTCGTCCAGCGGCATGTTGGTCGTGTATCCGCCGTCGCTGAAGGCGACGACGTATTCGGCCGCCGTGTCCACGCCCTCCATCAATGTGTCCACCGACACGCCCTTCCAGGCAGTGTCGAGCTTCGACCACTTGGTCACGCAGTGGATGTCGACGGTGATGTCCTCCGTGGGCAGGCTCTTGAACTCGTCCCATGCCCATGTCTTCGGCTGGTCGATCTCGCCGTTGATGGTGAAGGTCCATTTCGCGAGGTCGACCCGCGGGGTGGGTCCTGCGGAAAGGACCGGGAAGTCGTTGACCGTATGCTGACCCGGCGGCACCCGCGAGCTGCTTGCCGTGTCGCGCTTCTTGCCGCGAAAGCCACGGGAGATGAAGGCCACGGCGACAGGCTAGCAGCGGCCTGCTAGCGCACGCTGCGGATCCGGCTGACGAACAGGGTGCCCAGCACGAACCAGATCGCGGCGCCCGCGAATACAAGGCGGAACCCAAGGAAGTCGCCGGTCGCGAGGCCGAGGATGTGCCCGCCAGGGTGGTTGAATGCGTGCAGGATCGGCGCGAACGCGGCCGGTGCCAGCGCCGGTGGAAGCGTGAAGGCGACGTGCCAGAGGCCCATGTCCCGGCCCGACGACTTCTCGCGGTCGGGTAGCACGTCGCATGCGATGGCCCAATCGACAGCGACATACAGGCCGTAGCCGATCCCGAACAGCACGCCCAGGACGAACACCAGCGTCACCGACTTCACGAGCCCGAACAGGAGCACGCTGGCGACCGCTGCCTGCAACCCGCCCGACGCGTATACGAAGACCTTCCTCTTCCCAAATCGGTCCGAGAGGTGGCCGCCGATGATGGCGGGCAGGATGCCGCCGGCGAGAACCGCTAGACCCCAGTAGCCGGCCAGCGTGTTGGGGTTGTGCACCCGGATCACCTGGCGGAAGTAAAGGGCCAGAAACGGATAGATCGTGTAGATCCCCATCATCACGAACGCTCGCGTCGAGAAAGTCCAGAAGAAGTCGTGGTTGCGAAACGCAACGAAGAATCCGCGGATGGCCGGCACGCGAGCGCCCACGAACCCGGCCACCAGCCCCGCGCCAAAGCAGGTTAGACCGGCCGCGATCGAAAGGGGCGACGTGGGGATGAACAGAAACGCGATCCACGCCACCACCGCGATCACGGCTGCCGCGCCGGCGACAACCACGGTCGGGTCCAGCTGCATCGCGGACCGCAGCGGCGATGCTTTGGCCGGCTCATCGGCCGCCAGCAGAGTGATCACCGTCGTTACCGCGAGGATCAGCGCGATCGCGGCGAAGCCCACGACGATGCCGGTCCGCGTTTCGCCGAAGAGCGCAACGGCGGCGGTCACCGCGGCCAATCCGGCAACGGCGCCGAGCCCGTTCATCATCCCCAGCGACCCGGATGCGCGACCGCGGTCGGCAGGCGGGACCACGTCGGGGATGATCGCGGCATAGGCGCCGCCGGCCAGGTTGAAAGTCAGCTGCACGAGCATGTAGGCGAACGCGAGCGGCAGCTGCGCGCCGGAGAATGCAAGCAAGCCCAGCCCGGCCAGGTTCACGGCAGTGCCCGCCAGGATCCACGGCCGGCGCCGGCCCCAGCGTGTGCTGGTCCGGTCGCTGAGCCAGCCCGCGAGGATTGGCGCCAGCAGCGCGAAGAGGTTGCCGGCCGCGCTGACGCGGCCGATGAGCAGGTCGGCCGAGCCCCCCGCGATCAGCGTCGCCATGAAAGGGAGCAGGACGAAGTTGATGGGCGGCCAGTGGGCGCCCTGGCCGAACCACATGGCGTTGATGCCGAGCAAGCGGGCCGTGCTGATGCGCTCGATCTTGGTCGCAGCCTTTGCTTCGCCGGCGATCACGGCGGTGCTCATCTCGATCAAGTCTCCTCGCAAACATTGAGCTGTGCGCAGGCGACCGGGACCGGGATAGCAAACCCGAGCGCCTCGACACCGTCGCCGACATACTTGCCGCTCGCGACACCGATCACATGGCCTTGCGGATCGACCACCGGCCCGCCGCTGTTGCCGGGGCTGATGGGCGCCGAGAACTGGACGTAATCGCTGCCTTCGATGCTGCGAAAGCCCGAAACCAGGCCGATGGAGATGGATCCGCCAAGGCCCAGCGGCGAGCCCACGACCATGACGGTGGTGCCCAGCCGTGGACGCGCGGCCGCAGGCTTCAATGGCGCGAGCCTTTCCCGGACGTGGACGACCGCCAGGTCGTCGGTCCGGTCGGTGCGCACCACGGTGCCCTTGAGCGTGCGGTCCGCTTGAACCACATCGACGGTTTGCTCACCCATTGCCACGGCTTCCGCCACGACGTGGAAGTTGGTCACGAGGTCCGAGCCGCCCGCGTCTGAGCGGACGACCCAGCCCGAGCCGAGGCCCGCCTCGGTGGAGATCGTGAACACTGATGGCTCGGTGCGCGCGGCGAGCTGCGACCAGTCGGTCTGCTCGGACTCGCGCAGCTTCAGAAGGTTGATCTCCGACTGCATGCGGGCGATTGTCTGCTTCTGCGCGGCCGTGGCGCGCGCGTCGTCTTGCTTCGCGCGCCAGGCCAGTCCGGCGGAGGCGGCGACGCCCGCCACGAGCGCCGCCGCCACGACTGCTGCCGCTCCGGTGCGAAGGCTACGCACCTTCGACCTACTTCAGCTCGGCCCCGAGGGCCGACTCAGCCTTGGCCATGCTGAGCATGGAGTCGTTGAGCTTGTTGAATCCGTCGTCGACCTTCTTGACGTTGTCGGTGTCCATGCCGGTGA
>VBIA01000209.1 GCA_005879985.1 Chloroflexota bacterium
GGCCCCGGCCTCGTCCTTTGTGTAGCCCTGTGGGTCGTCGACGTGGCGCATGTGAAGGCAGAAGTTGCGGAAGCGTCCGACGCTGAACTGGCGCGCCTTGCTGAGGAGAGCCGTCTCGTCGAAGGGCTTGTTGGTGCCGGACTCGGCGATGGCCGCTGCCGTACGTGCGATGAGCGCCAGGTGAGCGAAGCCGATCTCGCCGCTCGCCATCGCCTCGGTGCTGTCGGGGATGGCGCCGAGCTGCCGCCCGACCGTCACGCGGTCCGCGGCGGCGCCGCCGCCCATGTGGCAGTTGTGGCGGATCCAGTGCATGGGGGAGACCGAGCCGTGCGAGTTGTACTCGTCGGTGCCGGCAAAGGACGCCGCCATCTGCGAGAACTTGAGCTCGATGAGGTCGAGGCACCGGCGCACCTCGGCCATGTCGACGGTGAGCTCCGGGCCGGACTCTCGGTGTTGAGCCAGGCAGAAGCGTTCCGCAGCCTGGGCCAGAAGGGTCACCTCAGGTGCGACCTGGGGTGGGGCGAAGGGCATGGGACCATCGTACGAACGAATGTTCTGGGGTCAACCCATGGTGTAAAGAGGAGATGAGCTGGCAAATTTGTTAGCCGAGGCGGCGGGAGATCTCGACCTTGCTCGGCTCAGTCATAGACCCGCTCGATGAACCATTCGTCGCGGGAGACATCGTGGAACAGTTCGCACAGCAGGTCGCTGTTGAGCACGACCTTCCAGTACTCACGAACGACGGCCTGAGCCCACCACTCGGTCTCGACCTTCCAGCGGGCGATGGGATCGACAGGGCCTGACCACGAGCCGGTGATGTAGGCGGGCGTGCCGTCGGCGTTCAACGTGACCGCCACTGGGGTGGGTGGGGTCATGAGGCGCGTCACGCGAATCGCTGTGAGGGAATGGGGGAGGAGGGAAGGACAGGGCGAGGCTTGCGGACGACCGCATCGCCGTTGCGTTCCTGCAAGCGCTCGAGGGCGGCCGTGACTTCGTCACTGGTGCCATCACCGCCCGTCCACAGCCGCAGCTGACGCCTGCCCGCGGCTTCGAGCACCGGCAGCTCGATCCAGATCTCGTTGATGGGCGCGTGCGGCTGCCACGACTTGATCCACGACCCCGCGAGGCCGAACAGCTCCGCGGTGCTGCTGAGCGGATGCCTGACGATGGATTCGCGCGCTTCGACGTCGCCTTCTTCGCAGACGAGGCGCACGCGCATCTGCTTCGCGCCGGCGCCGCGCAAGCCGAGCTCCTCGGCGAGGTCGCCGCACAGCGCGCGCGCGACGAAGAGCAGGGCCTCGCGATCCTGAACCGGCGGCTCGAACTGCCGGTGGGCGCTCGTGAACATCGGCGGCTGCCATGGCGTCAGCTGATCGGGCTCGAGCCCGCGTGCGAGCAGCACGGCGCGTCTGCCTTCGCGACCCAGCTGGCTCTCGAGCTCGCGCGGTCCGATCGCCGCAACCGCATCGAGCGTACGCAGTCCGAGAAGGTCGAGGCGCTCTATCTGCTCGCCGTTGAGCCAGAGCTCGCGCGTGGGGAGCGGGGCGAGGAACGCGCGCGCGTCGTCGATCTTCAGCAGGCGACCTGGTCGCGCGCGTGCCGCCGCGAGTCGAGCTGAGAAAGGTCCAGGCGCGAGGCCGAGGCGAGGCTCGCGCCCGACGGCGGTGCGCAGGCGCCGCCTTGCCTCACGGATCGATTCCGACGGTGACGGCACGCCTTCGAGGTCGAGCCACGCGATGCCTTCGACGCGAACCTCGACGCACGGCGCGAGGTCGTACAGCGCGGCGGCGATGCGCTCGCGCAGGCGATCGGCCGCGACTGGATCCGAGCTGAGGAGCGTCGCCTGCGGGCACAGGTGCTCGGCCTGACGAACTGGAATCCCCGGCTCGACGCTGAACGTGAGCGCTTCTTCGGAGACCGCGAGGACGTGGCCGTCCGCGTCGCCGACCACGACGGGGGTTCCGTACAGGTCGCGGCGGCGCGCCAGCTCGAGGTGGCCGGCTAGACAGCAGCAGATTCGCATTCAAAGTCCTGCTGCTGATCAAGTGCGGTGAGTTGGCGTCCCCTCCTAACCTCCCCACTACGGTGGGGAGGGGCAGGGTAAAAGACCTGTAGGTCTGATTCGCCCACCGGCGGCGCCAGCTTGTTCTTGGAGCATCGGGCGCCCACGTTCAGGCCTACGAGCTGGCCTCGCTCGTAGATCCATCCAGCCTGGGTGAAGCCAAGGCTCAGGCTCGATGCATGGGCCAGCGCGCGGCCGGGGGCGTCGACCACGCCGACCACCACAGCGCCCGATCGCGCCGCCCCCGCCTCCATCGGCGCCAGCCAGGGCTCTGGGATCTCCCCCATTAAAAGGATGAAGCCCGCCCCGGCCCGAGCGAGCGCGGAGGCGGCCTCGCCGGCCGCCTCCGCAGAGGGAGGAGTGATGACTGTCAGAGAGCCGAGGTCGGGATCGAACGGCAGCATCGCCCAAGGGTCGAACTGGCGCGCAGGGTCGATGACCACGGCGTGAGCGAACTCCTGCGTTGCCTGCGCGAGTAGCGCCAGCGCGAGCGTGAGCTTGCCGCACGTCCCCGTTCCCGTCAGCAGCGTCAGCCGGCCGCGCGGCAGGCCGCCGATCCCGGTCAGGCGATCGAGCGGCGTTCCGCTCGGCCAGGGCAGCGGGGGCGGTAGCTCCGCCACCCGCGTGAGCGCCTGGCTTCCGAAGCGGACCCGAATCGCTTCGATCGCGTGGTCGAGTGTCTCGGTCTTGCCACCGAGTGGACGTGCTTG
>VBIA01000204.1 GCA_005879985.1 Chloroflexota bacterium
CCCGCTCAGATGAACCCCGACGACGTTGGCGTAATCGTGAGCTCGGGCATCGGCGGTCTCGAGGAGATCGAGAAGAGCCACACGGCACTTATGCAGCGAGGACCGAAGCGCATCAGCCCCTTCACCGTGCCCATGATGATCGCGGACATGGCGGCCGGCCTGGTCGCCATCCACACGCACGCGGGTGGCCCGAACTACGCCATCGTCAGCGCCTGCGCGTCTGGATCGCACGGCATCGGTGAGGCCGCGCAGATCATCAAGCGCGGCGACGCGGTGGCGATGCTGGCGGGCGGGGCCGAGGCGGCGATCACGCCGCTCACCATCGGCGCGTTCACGCAGATCAAGGCAACGAGCGAGCGCAACGACGAGCCCGAGAGGGCCTGCCGGCCCTTCGACCTCAACCGCGACGGTTTCGTCATGGGCGAAGGCTCGGTGATGTTCGTGCTCGAAGACATGGAGCACGCCAAGCGACGTGGCGCCCGCCTGATAGCGGAGATCGCGGGCTACGGCGCCAGCGCCGACATGTACCACTTCACCGCGCCGCACCCGGAGGGCAAGGGCGCCAGCCGCGCGATGAAGCGCGCGCTCGAGACGAGCGGTGTGAACCCCGAGGATGTCGCGTACATCAACGCGCATGGCACCTCGACCAAGCTGGGCGACGTCGCCGAGACGAAGGCGATCAAGTCCGTGTTCGGCGACCACGCGCACAAGCTGGCGGTCAGCTCGACCAAGTCGGTGCACGGACACCTGCTCGGCGCGGCCGGGGCCATCGAAGCGGCGGCATGCGTTCTCGCGATGAACCGCGGGTTGATCCCGCCGACCATCAACCTCGACACGCCGGACCCCGAGTGCGACCTCGACTACGTGCCGAACAAGGCGCGCAAGGCGGACATCAAGGTGGCCATGTCGAACTCCTTCGGGTTCGGCGGCCACAACGCAACCCTCGTCATCAAGGCCCCCGAGGCCAACTAAGAGAGGAGATACAAGGCATGGCATCCCAACTCGACTTCAAGGAGCTGCAGGAGCTCGCGGCCGAGATCCTGGGCGTCGACCCCGACCAGGTGCAGATGGACAAGAGCTTCGCTCGCGACCTGGCCGCCGACTCGCTCGACCTGGTGGAGCTAATCGCCGCGGTCGAGGACAAGTACGACGTCGAGCTTCCCGAATCGGAGCTCGAGAACATGAAGGTGATCGCGGACCTCTGGAAGTACCTCGAGGAGAAATCGGCCGAGCGGCTGGAGGCCTAGGCGCGATGGCCATCACCACCGCCTACAAGGCACGTTCGGACGCGGTCCCGCTTCGGTCGTTCAAGACCAAGGGCCGGCGCAGCGCGATCGCCGGAATGGGCGTCTACGCCCCGGACAAGATCGTCACGAACTTCGACCTCGAGAAGGTCATGGAGACGTCCGACAAATGGATCACCGAGCGCACGGGGATCCGCGCGCGGCATTTCGCCGAGCCGGGCACGACGACGCTCGAGCTGGCGACCAGGGCGGCACAGTCGGCGCTCGACAACGCCGGCCTGAAGGCGAGCGACCTCGACATGATCCTCGTGGGCACCTCGTCGCCGGACGGGCCGTTCCCGTCCATCGCCTGCCGCATTCAGGACGAGCTGGACGCACCCGGCGCGGTGGCGTGGGACCTGCTGGCCGCGTGCACGAGCTTCATGTACGGACTCTCGACGGCGGACTCTTACATCGCCAGCGAGCGCGCGGACAAGGTGCTCGTGATCGGCGCCGAGGTCCTGTCTCGCATGCTCGACTACTCGAACCGCGGCACGGCGGTGATCTTCGGTGACGGCGCGGGCGCGGCCGTGGTCACGCCGGCGCCGGAAGGGGCGGGCTTCCTTTCGTGGTGCCTCGGCAGCGACGGGCGCGGGTACGAGCAGGTGACGTGCGGCAACGTCCCGCTCGGCGCCTATGCGGCGAAGGAGCCGAACCCGATCATCGACATGAAGGGCCCCGACGTCTTCAAGTTCGCGGTCGACATCTTCATCCGGCAGGCCCAGGAGGTCACCGCCGCCGCGGGCATCTCGATGGACGCGATCGACCTGTGGGTTCCGCACCAGGCGAACTTCCGCATCATCGACGCGGCCGCGCGCAGGATCGGCCTGCCCCTGGACAAGGTCGCCATCAACATCGACCAGTTCGGCAACACGTCGAGCGCGTCGATTCCGCTCGCGCTCGAGGACGCGGTTCGCAACGGCCGCGTGCACAGCGGCGACCACGTTCTGCTCGCTGGATTCGGATCCGGGCTGACTTGGGGCGCGACGCTCCTGAAGTGGGCCTGAAATGATCAGCCTGAAGGGACCCATCGCGCTGCTGTTCCCGGGCCAGGGCGTGCAGAAGCCCGGCATGGGCAAGAACCTTTACGACCGCTACCCCGCAGCGCGGCGGGCATTCGAGCGCGCCGAAGGGGTGCTCGACATGCCGGTCCGCAGGCTCTGCTTCGAGGGCCCGGTCGAGGAGCTGAACCGCACCGAGGTCATCCAGCCGTGCGTGATGACCGTGTGCTGGGCCGCGTACGAGGTGTGGCGCGAGAGCTATGGCCTGGAGAACGTGCAGGTCACCGCGGGCCACAGCCTCGGCGAGATCGCCGCGCTGGCAGCCGCGGGCGCCATCCCGTGGGAGACGGCGCTGGTGCTGGTGAAGGAGCGCGGTCGGGTGATGGCCCAGGCCGCGGACGAGCACACGGGCGGCATGATCGCGATCGTCGGTCTCGATGAAGGCCAGGTGGAGCACATTCGCGAGCAGGCTTCGGCGAAGGGCAAGCTGTGGTTCGCCAACCGCAACGCCGATGTCCAGTTCGTGCTTTCGGGCCAGATTCCGGCGGTGCAGGAGGCCGAGCGCCTGGCGCTCGAGGCCGGCGCCCGCCGCGCGCTCATCCTCACGATCCCGCTGC
>VBIA01000205.1 GCA_005879985.1 Chloroflexota bacterium
AAGGGGCCCAGCTGAAGGATCCGAAAGGCCTCTTCAACACGCGTCTGGACAGCAAGACGGTTCGTGCCATCGATTTCCACGAGGGTGACGCCATCGACGCGTCCGCTCTCAAGGCACTCATTGTCCAAGGCGTCCGTCTCAATCGAAGCTGAGATCGGCTCGGCATGCCCGCTGAGATCGTTCCGGATATCTTGCTCGGTCGTCGTCACCTGCCGTGTCACAGACCGACCATGCCGTGTCGACGCAGGTTTGTCGGGGTTGTCATGCGGAGCGCCAGACCACCAGTCGAGCGCCGGGCAGCTAGGTCTGCGATGAGGCGTGGACGGATCTTGGACGTGTTTTAGCTGCGCCGACCCGAGGTCGCGTCGCGCATGACGTCTTCGGGGTCGACCGCGGTTGCGTACTCCGGACGGCCGAGAGGCCGATAGGTCTGGATGGTGATGCCCCGGGAAGTGGTCCGCGAGTTGACCAGGTCGAGCGCGAGGTCCGGACCGGAATCGGGGAACAGTCGCGTGCCCTGGCCGATGACGACGGGATAGATGAGCAGGTCGAGCTGGTCGACCAGGCCGTTGGCGAGCAGCCATCGGACGAGGGCACCACTGCCGGGCACCAGCAGTGTGCCGTCTTGATGCGCCCTCAGATCACCGACGGCCGTGGCGACGTCGCCGTGCAGGACAGTCGTGCCCGCCCACTGCGGGTCGGCGAGGCTGGTCGACACCACATACTTGGGACGGCTGTTCAGCCCGGCGGCGATCGGGCTCGTGCTCGGATCGGTCACCCCCCAGGAGCGGGCGAAGATCTCGTACGTCCGCCGGCCAAAGAGGAATGCGGCCGCGCCGCCGTAGACCTGGTTGAGATAGTCCCCGGTTTCGGCGTCGACGAGTGGTATGGCCCACCCGCCGCGGTCGAAGCCGCCGCTGCGATCCTCGTCAGATCCGCCCAACCCCTGCATCACGCCGTCCACCGAGACGTTGGTCGTGGTCGTCAGTTTCATAGTCGCAGTTCTCTCCTCGCTGAGCTTGTCGTTGGTTGGTTGAAGTGGTCACAACCGCTTTCCGCTCGATCTAGCGCCGGATGATTTCTTCGGCGAGGATGGGATCGATCTGGCTGACGGCCTGGCTCAGGCCCTCGTCCGTGCCCATTGCCAAGGCCTGCTCCATGGCCTCGGTGCTGGGGAACGCGATCTCGATCGACATGCGCGTGCGTCCTAGGGCGACCTCTTCGATGCCGACGCGGACAGTGTTCATCGGCCTGGGTGTGCCGTCCGCGTTGTCACAGCAGTCGCGGAAGAGAATGCGACGTAGAGGCTCGACCTCGAGGACGTCCCAGTAGCCGTGCGGCTGGTCGCCCGTCGGCCCCGTCATGTGGTACTCGACGCGACTGCCGGGCGCCAGATCGTGCTTGGTGAAGGTGGCAGGGTAGGTCGGCGGCCCCCACCAGCGCTCGAGCTGGCGCGGATCCGCCCACAGCTGCCAAATGCGCTCGACCGACGCATCGAATTCGGACTCAACGGTCAGGGTGAGCCTAAGGGGATCCTTGCCGACAGCCGTGACGGTCATCGTTTGCTCTCCTTTGTCTCCACGGTGCCCACGGCGCCGGCCCTCTCAGCGATGAGCTCGTCCATTCGGCCGATCTGAGCCAGCCACAGCGCCTCGTACTGGTCGAGCAGGCGGCGCGCGATGAGCAGCGCCTCGAGGTTGGTGCGGACGACCCTGCGGCGGCCGACGCGGTGCTTCGTAATCAGGCCGGCGCGCTCGAGAACCGCGACGTGCTTCTGGACCACCGCAAAGCTCATCGGGTAATGGCTGGCGAGCTCGAGGATGCCCTCCTCTGCGCTGATCGCGCGGCGGACGATGTCGCGGCGGGTGTGATCCGCGAGGGCAGCGAACACGGGGTCGAAGTCGGACGCGGTGATCTGCACCGATACAACGATACGGTTGTACGAGCGCCGTGTCAAACCTTGAGCCGCACGGTGAGTGGACGGTCGCGACGCGGTGAGACCCCCCAAAATCCGAATACGATCCTCGAGTTATGCGACCCCTTCGGTACTCCATCAACGTCACATTGGACGGGTGCTGCGATCATCGGGCAATCCCCGCGGATGAAGACTTGCATCGTCACGCGGTCGAGAACCTCAACGAGGCCGATGCCCTTCTCTTTGGTCGGGTGACTTACGAAATAATGGAATCAGCGTGGCGGCCGCCGGCGCCGAGGGGAGCGAGACCTGATTGGATGGAAGCCTTCGCCCAGACGATCAACGCGGCAAAGAAGTACGTCGTGTCGAGCACTCTGGAGCAGGTCGATTGGAACGCGGAACTCGTGGGCGGAGATCTGGGCATGGCCGTTCAGCAACTCAAGCGCGAGTCGGGGAAGGGACTGTTCGTGGGAGGTGTGAAGCTCTCACTGGCGTTGACTGAGCTGGGATTGATCGATGAGTACGAGTTCGTAATACATCCCAGGCTCGCGGGCCACGGGCCGACGTTGTTCGCGGGGCTATCGAAGCATGTCGACTTGAAGCTCGTGAGCCGGCTGGAGTTCGGCTCGGGGGCCGTGGCGATGCGGTACGAGCTGAGAAGGTAGCCATCGGATCTCCGCCTGGCCGGAGCGTTGACATCGACACAGCGGTCATCGCCTGGGCGGTTCTCGTGTTCGCGCTGCTCTTTCTTGGCCTCGCCCCGCTATACATCCTCCACCTCGACCTGGCTAGTCAACTTGGCTGAAATGGTTGGAGAGTCGACGTGAGAGCTGAGAGCGAGACTCGAATCAACGGTTGCGAC
>VBIA01000206.1 GCA_005879985.1 Chloroflexota bacterium
CGCGTACGCGTCCATTTCGGTATATCGCCACGAGCACTACGCAAGCAACGCCTTCGATCTCGCTGTGCAGGACCAGACCGTTTGGGGCTACAGCCGGGGAGAGTTCATCCACAACACGGTGCTCGGGATCCCGAACCTGCTCGGCGACCACTTCCACCCCATCCTCATAACGCTCGCGCCGTTCATGCTCATCTGGAACTCGGCCGAGGTTCTGCTGGTCGCTCAGGCGGTGCTGCTTGCGGCGGCCGGCATCCCCATCTACCTGTGGGGCGAGCGCGAGCTCGGTCCGCTGGCCGGCGTGGCTTTTCAGGCCGCGTATCTCGTGTTCTGGGGCGTGCTCGCAGGGGTCATCTACGACTTCCATCACGCGGCTTTTGCAGTGCCGGCGCTGTCGACCGCGCTCTACGCGACCATGACGCGCCGCAACTGGCTGCTGGTGCCGGCGGTGGTGTGGGCGATGCTGACGCGCGAGGACATCGCCCTCACCCTGATAGCGCTCGGCTTCTACATCCTGGTGGTGCAGCGGCGGTGGATCCTCGGCGCGCTCTTGATGCTTGTCAACGCCGTGTGGCTCGGCGTGCTGCTCGGCTTTGTCATTCCCGCGCTCGGCGGCGGCGTGGCGTATCGCCACTGGACGTACGACGCGCTGGGCACGGGACCTCTCAGCGCGGCGACGCACGTCATCCGGCATCCGATCGACAGCCTCAAGCTGCTGTTCACCCCCGCGGCGAAGACGCGAGTGTGGATCGGTTCGTTCGCCGCCTTCGCCCTGCTTCCGCTCGTCTCGCCGGTGCTCCTGGTGGCGCTGCCGTCATTCCTCGAGCGGTTCTGGTCCTCGTCGCCGAACTTCTGGTCGTTCCACTTCCAGTACTCGATGGTGCCTGCGCCGATCCTCGCGTTCGCGGCGATGGACACCTGCGTGCGCGTGGCCCGATTCCTGCGCGGCCGCTGGGCCACCGCGACGCGCGTCGCGCTCCCTCTGGCGGCGCTGGCGGCAAGCGTGATCGTGACTGTCGCGGCGAATCCGCTGGCCGAGGTGAGGAGCTACCTGCCGAACTCGAGGGTCGCCGAGATCAACGAATGTCTCGGCACCATACCGGCCGGCGCCGGCGTCACGGCATCCAACACGCTGGTGCCGCACCTCTCGCACCGCGCCGCGATCTACGAGATCACTCTGCAACCGATGGCGGACTACGTGGCGGTCGACCCTTCGACGTACTCGGACTTCTTCGCGGGCGAGGAGGACCAGCTGCGCAACGTGGTGCGCGGCGACCTGGCAGCGGGCTACGGCATCGTGTGCGCGAAGGGAACGACGCTCGTGCTCGCGCGCGTCGACTCGACGCTGCAGCTGACGCCGCAGCTCGATGCGTGGCTGGCCGGCAAGTGCTCGGGCCGCGCGTGCTCATAGCCCGATTCCTGTTTTTGTGCACAAAAGCGGGTTATCGGGCCGGAATTCCGTGGATTTGTGCACAAACGCGGACTCTAGCTTGCCGTGAGCGTCGGCCGGCCCGAGCTGACCACCTCGAGGTCGAGCCACATGCCGCTGGCCTCATGGCCGTCGACGAGCGACGCGATGCGGTACGAGCCTGGCGCGGCGGGCGTGAACGTGAACGTCGCGGAGCTGCCCGGCTGGAGGTCGGGCGTCGTCCATGACGGATCGATCGGTTGCGTCGCCTTCTCATCGCTGACCACCGAGCACGAGTTGGGCACGGTGCCTCGGTTCTCGCACTGCACGGTGACCTGCCAGCCGACCGGCACCGTCAGCACCAGCGACCCGCTGCCGTAGCCGTCGTAGTTGAACTGGAAGTCGGTCGCGGGATAGGCGGCGACGAGCGTGACGACGGCCGCCCGCGACGCGTCATCGACGTGGATGTACTTCGCCGGATCTGGCGGGTTGCCGGCGCCGCTGCCCTGGATCGGGTCGCAGGCCGCGGCCAGCAGGACAATGACGGCTGTGAAGACGCCGCCAAAGATCGTGCTGTGGTGGGAGCGCCTCGAGGTGTGGCAGCAGCTGGCGATCTCGTTCCCGGTTTTCGCGGTGCTCACTTTTCTGCTGAACATCGGTCCCTTCGAACAACCGATTCTGCGCTCCGTGTTCTACGGACTGTTCGAGGGCGGTGTCCTCAGCGGCCTGCTGGCGGTCGCGACGCGCTCCGAACGCGACCGCCGTCGCTCTTAGCGGGTTTCTCTACGCGAGGGCGAAGTCGACCTCGACCTGGACGGTGACATCAAGCTCACCCACAGGCACGTTGGTGGTGTCCGCGGCCTTGGCAACTGGGGCGTAGTTGTACGTGGGCGGCCGGCTGACGGTCGTCTGGTCGGTGATGCGCAGGACCTGACCGAGCTGCACGCCGGCGGCCTTCGCCATGGCGGTGGCGCGGGTCTTTGCGTCGGCGATCGCCTGCGAGCGCGCTTCCGCTTGCGCGGCCTTGGGGTCGTTGAGCCCGAAGCTGACGCTGATGCGCGTGGCCCCGCCCTGCTGGACGAGCCCGTCGAGCGCGGTGCCGACGTTGTCGACGTTGTGCCACTTCAGGTTGAGCGACTCGCCGGCCTGGTAGCCGGTGATGACGGCCCTGCCGTCGGGCGAATAGATCGGCCCGACCGA
>VBIA01000141.1 GCA_005879985.1 Chloroflexota bacterium
GCGCGATTTGAGGGCCTGGACCAGGACCTCCTCGCTGACGTTCGCGCCGGATACGATGACCACGACCCGGCGGCCCGCGGCGACCTCAGACCGATGGAACAGCAGGGCGGCCAGGCCCGCGGCTCCGGCCGGTTCGGCCAGGAGGTGCTCCCACTCGAAAAGGACGCGGATGGCGTGGAGCATCTCGTCGTCCTCGACGGTGATCACGCGGTCGACGTAGCGCTGCGCCAGGCCAAAGCTCAGCGTGCCAGGCGACGACGCGGCCAGTCCGTCGGCGATGGTGTTGACCCGCTTGAGGGTGACGATGCGGCCGGCCTCCAGCGAGCGCCGCATCGCGTCCGCGCCAGTGGGCTCGACACCGATCACGCGCACCGACGGGTGACGGGCCTTCAGGTACATGGAGGTGCCGCCGATCAGCCCGCCGCCTCCGATCGGTACAACAACCGTGTCGAAGCCCTGCAGCTGCGCCAGCATCTCGAGCGCGACGGTTCCCTGGCCGGCGACCACATCTGGGTCGTTGTAGGCGTGCACGAAAGTGGCGCCGGTCCGCTGCTGCTCTTCCGACGCAGCCACGAACGCTTCGTGGTAGCTGTCGCCGGTGGCGACGACGCGCGCGCCGAGGCGCTTGATCGCCTCGACCTTCAGCGGGTTGGCCGCCAGCGGCACGTAGACGGTGGCCGCGACATGGAACTGCGCGGCCGCATACGCCACGCCCATGCCGTGGTTGCCCGCGGACGCGGTGATGACCCCGGCGGCGCGGCGCTCGGGCGACATGCGCATGAGCTTGTTCAGCGCGCCGCGGACCTTGAAGGCGCGAACAGGCTGTACCGACTCGAGCTTCAGGTGCACCTCGCATCCGGCCTCGTCGGAGAACGCGCGCGAGTGCTGCAGCGGCGTCGGCTGGAGGTGCGACGCGAGGTCGCGCGCCGCCCGCTCGACGTCCGCCGGGCTTACTTCTTCTTGCGTTTTCGTTTGTCGGCCAGGTGCAGGGCGAGCTTCTTCAGGCCGGGGTTCACGGAGACGACCTTCGGGCCGCGCACCTTGCGGTCCCGCGCCTTCACGTGAGCGCTTTCGCTGGGTGAGACTCGGTCCAGGTCGTCGCTGCTCATCGCTAGAAATTTGCGGGCACGATGGCGCGCTTGTGCGTTCCAGTCCCGATGACCTTGCCCTCGAGCTCGCAAGCGACGTCGAAGAGCAGCTTGTTGCCGTTGACCTCTTTCAGGGTGCTGGTGACGACCACGGTGCTGCCCGGCGGCGCCGGCGCCAGGTGGCGCACGTGAACCTCATAGCCCACGGTGGTGTGGCCGTCCGGCAGCTGTGCCTCGACGGCCTTGTGGCTCGCACCCTCCATCAAACCGATCATCGCCGGCGTCGCGAACACGCCTTTGCCGCCAACATGCATCGTGATGAGGCGTTCGTCGACCACCCGCTCGATGCGGCCCTCCAGCCCCGGCCTCACGCCATCCGCCGTCTCCACGAGATAGATTGTCGAACATGACCGTGCGCAAGGCGATCTTCCCGGCGGCCGGTCTCGGCACGCGCTTCCTGCCGGTGACCAAGGCGCAGCCGAAGGAGATGCTGCCGCTCGTGGACAAGCCGACGATCCAGTACGGCGTCGAAGAGGCGATCGCGAGCGGGATCGAGCAGGTGATCATGGTCACCGGCGGCGGCAAACGCGCCATCGTCGACCACTTCGACCGCTCGGTGGAGCTCGAGCACTACCTGCAGGAGCGCGGTCGGGAGGACCTGCTCAAGGTCCTCGCCGAAGTCGACCAGCTGAGCGCTCAGGTCGACATCACATACATCCAGCAGAAGGAGCCGCGTGGCCTCGGCGACGCCGTGTGGACAGCGCGACGACTGGTGGAGGGCGAGCCGTGCGCCGTCCTGCTCGCCGACGACGTGATCCTGTGCGAGAACAACCCGGTCCTGAAGCAGCTGATCGACGCGCACGCCAAAACCGGCGCGACAGTGCTGGCGGTGCGGCGCGTGCCGAGGTCGCAGGTGAGCCGCTACGGAATCATCGCCGCCGACGGCTCCCATGACGGCCTGCATGAGGTGACCGACGTGGTGGAGAAGCCTTCCGCGGGGGACGCCCCGTCGGACCTTGCCGCGCTCGGCCGTTACGTGATCACGCCGGCGGTGTTCGACGAGCTCAGCCGGGGGACGCCTGGCGCCGGCAAAGAGATCCAGCTGGTTGATGCAATCAAGCGCACCATCGGCCGCCACCACGTGGTGGCGCTCGAGTTCGAGGGCGACTACTACGACACCGGCACAGTGCCCGGTTACCTGCGCGCCAACCTCATGCTGGCGATGAAGCGGGAGGAGCTCCGTGAGGAGCTGGAACCGCTGCTGCGGGAGCTTCTGCAGCACCGCGATTAGCGCTCGCCCCCTCCGGCCCGGGATCACGCGGTGATCCGGGGCCACCTCCCCCCAGGGTGGGGAGGATTGGCGCCTATAATCGATGAACGCTCAATGAGCCGCAATCCCGCCCGAGTAAATCAACTATGGCTGTTTCAGGACGAAGAAGATTCGACGACGACAAGGTTGTCCGGTATGAGACCACGGAGAAGGACTACGAGGTCGAGGTTTCGCGCACCCTCAACAAGTGGTGCGTCACGGTCTACCAGCTGCCGGACCGGCAGATCCTCGTTCAGGACTTTTTTCCTGAGAGGTGGAAGGCCCTTGCGCGCGCGCAGGACTTCATCCGGCTCCTGAACCAGCGCAAGAAGAAGGAAGAGGAAGCTCTCGGCGGCGGCTCGGACGACGACTACTAGCTAAACTTCACGCCTCGTGAGCTGGGCTTTCTTCAGGCGGGAGTGGGGCGCGGTCACCTTCGTGCTGACCGTTGTCGTGGGCATGATCATCGTGCCGCTGGCTCTGTACCTGGCCGGCGTCGGCCCAAGCCCGGTCAGCGTCACCGGTCCAAACACCGCCAGCTCGGCGCGCGAGACCAACGCTCGCGTGGCCACGCCCGCGCACACGCCGAGCCCAAGCGCCTCGCCTTCTAAGTAGCGCGGGGCGCGTCACGAGTCGATCTGCCACAGAAGTCTGTGGCCGTTCTGCGGGACGATCTCGCTCAGCGGCAGCGCCAGCGTCGTCACCGGCTCGTCCTCGCTGGTGACGCGCATCTCGATCTGTTCGGACAGCCGCAGCTGCGCGACCGCCACGCAGTCGTGGAGGAAAGGAAAGACCGCAGGGAGCACGAGGTTCATCACGTAGCCAGACATCGAAGCAGGCGCCGTACCCGCCAGGCTGCGGTCACGGAAGGCGAGCAGCACGACCTCGTCGCTGACCATGATCGGATCGGTCCACGAGTAGGCGGCGCCTTCCGCCTCGCGCAACAGCTGCAGCAGCTCCGCCAGCCTGCGCATGGGCGGGCGCGGGCCTTCGATGACGAGAGGCACGTCGCGCATCGGCTGCTGGAAGTCCTGCGCGCGGTACTGCGCGGTGAAGCCAAGGTCGGAAACGCCGGCGAACGGCGCCGGCACCTTGATCGAGATTTCTCTCAGTTGTTTGGGTCGCAAGCGACGCAAGGATGGGCCTTCCTGATTGCTATGACGCATGGTGTGGTCGTGCGGCTGCATGTCCTATTAACGCACCTGGCCCGGATTTTGTCTCCCACAATTGGCTGAAATGCCACTCACCGGAATACGAATTCTCGATCTGACGCGCCTGCTGCCCGGCGCCTTCTGCACGATGCTCCTCGCCGACATGGGCGCCGACGTCGTCAAGATCGAGGAGCCCGGAACCGGCGACTACATGCGCTGGACGCCGCCTTTGATCGGCGGCCAGAGCGCGCTGTTCAACGCGCTGAACCGCAACAAGCGCAGCGTGACGCTGAACCTCAAAGCCGGCGAAGGCCGGGACCTGTTGCTGAAGCTCGTGGACGCCGCCGCCGTGCTGGTGGAGGGCAACCGGCCGGGCGTGATGGATCGCCTGGGCGTTGGGTGGGAAGCTCTGAGCGCGCGCAATCCGAAGCTCGTGATGTGCTCGATCACCGGCTACGGCCAGGACGGGCCGTTCGCCAGCCGCGCCGGACACGACATCAACTACACGGCGACCGCCGGAGTGCTCGGTCTCAACGGCGAGGCCGGCGGGCCGCCGGCGCCGCTGTCGGTGCAGGTCGGCGACATCGCGGGCGGCGGGATGCAGCCGGCGGTCTCGATCGTGGCCGCGCTGCTCGCGGTCGAACGAGGCGGCGAGGGCAGGTGGCTCGACGTGTCGATGACCGACGGCGCCGCGAGCTGGCTCGCGCTGCCGTTTGCGCAGGCGGGCGGTGGAGAGGACGTGCGGCGCGGCGCGCAGCGGCTGAGCGGACGGTTCGCGTGCTACCGCGTGTACGAATGCAAGGGCGGCGGCTACTACAGCGTCGGCGCGCTGGAGCCGAAGTTCTGGGCGGCGCTGTGCGGCGCGCTGGGCAAGCCGGAGCTGGTCGAGCTGCAGTTCGTGGAGGGTGAGCGGCAGGCGCGGGTGCATCGAGAGTTGGAGGACGTTTTCGCGACCCGCACGCGTGACGAGTGGGGGCCTGTCCTCGCGCCTCTGGATGCGTGCTGCGAGCCGGTGCTGGACCTGGACGAGGTGGCACGCCATCCGCAGATCGCCGCAAGGCGACTGATCGATGAGCGCGCGACCGGCGTGGAGGTGCGGCCGGCGGTGGTGATGCGCGAGGACTGGCGGAGGATGGATCCGCCTGGGCTGGGTGAGCACACCGGGGAGGTCCTTGCCGAAGTCGGGGTGGACGCCGACCGGCTCGAAGAGCTTCGAAAGTCTGGGGTTGTATAGCGCCCCCTCCTTACCTCCCCACACGGTGGGGAGGGACTACTTCCTAGCGCCCTGACATTTGGGCCCAGACCTCTTCGACCTGGTTGCGCGTCTGGTCGATGGTGCCGCTGTTGTCGACGACATGGTGGGCGCGCCGTCGCTTCTCCTCGATCGGCATCTGCGCGGCGATGATCGCGCGCGCCCGCTCGCGCGGCACGCCGCGGCCCTGCGCCAGGCGCTCGAGCTGGATGTCTTCCGGCGCGTACACCAGCAGCACGCTGGAGAAAAGACCCTCGAGGCCGTTCTCGAACAGCAGCGGCACGTCCTGGATGACGATCTCGTCGCCGCGCTCGACCGCTTCGGCGGTGCGGGCGGCCATCCATTCGCGCACCAGTGGATGCACGATCGCGTTGAGCCGCCGCCGCGCTGCATCGTCGTTGAACACCAGCGCCCCCAGCCTCTGGCGGTCGATCGCGCCGTCACGCACGACGTCGGGGCCGAACTCCGCCACCACCGCCTCGAAGCCAGGCGTCCCCGGCGCGTAGACCTCGTGCGCCGCCTGGTCGGCGTCGATGACCGTCGCGCCAAGCTCGCGCAGCATCTCGGCCACGGTCGACTTCCCGGAGCCGACCCCGCCGGTCAGGCCGATCACCTTCATGGAATTAGGATTTGGAGCGATGGCTGACGAGGAGAAGTTCGACGCCGTGGTCGTGGGCGCGGGCCCTGCCGGCACCGCCGCCGCCATCACGATGGCGAAGGCCGGCCTCCAGGTGGCGCTGCTCGAGCGCGGTCAGAAGCCGGGCTCCAAGAACGTCATGGGCGGCATCCTCTACAACCACTATCTCGAGGAGATCGTAGGGGACGCCTGGAAGGAGGCACCGCTCGAGCGTCCCATCATCGAAGAGCGCCGCTGGATGATGACGCCCGAGGCGTACATCGGCCTCGACTACAAGAACCTTCGCAACCGCATGCATCCGCATTCGTTCTCGGTGCTGCGCGCGAAGTTCGACGCGTGGTTTGGCGAGCAGGCCGAGAAGGCGGGCGCGATGGTCGTCCCGGAGACGGTGGTGGAGCGGCTCATCGTCAAGAACAACCGCGTGGTCGGAGTCGCGACCGGTCGCGGCGACGATCTCTACTGCGAGGTCGTCGTCGTGTGCGAGGGCATCGGCCTCGGCGCGGGTCTGCTTGAGAAGACCGTCATCAACGGCCGGCCGCTGCGGCGGAAGCTGCGTGCGAATGAGGTTGCGATGGCGGCGAAAGAGATCATGCAGCTCGAGCCGGGCCTCATCGAGGAACGATTCAACTGCGAGCCCGGCGAGGGCTGCACCATCGAATGCTTCGGCGATTCGACGATGGGCATGTCCGGGTTCATGTTCATCTACACCAACAAGGACACCCTTTCGGTCGGCGGCGGCGCGCTGCTGAGCGAGTTCAACGCGACGCTCCGCAGCCCGAACGACCTGCTCGAGCACTTCAAGAACCATCCGTCGGTCAAGCCATTGCTCCGCGGCGCAGAGACCGTCGAGTATCTCGGCCACCTGATTCCTGAGGGCGGCTACCGCGGCATCCCGAAGGTGTACGGGCCGGGCTACCTCGTGTGCGGCGACGCGGCGATGCTTTCCAACCCGGTGCATCGCGAGGGTTCGAACCTGGCGATGGAGTCAGGCCGGCTCGCGGGCGAGACGGTGATCCACGCCAAGGAGGCCGAGGACTTCTCCGAGCGGCGGCTGGCCGAATATCGAGGCAAGCTCGATCACTCCTGGATCATGGCCGACATGCGCAAGTACGACAAAGCGGTGCCGCTGCTCGAGCACAACCCTCAGATGCTCACCAAGTACCCGCAGGTCGGCGACCGGGCGCTCGATGAGTTCTTCCGAGTCGACGGCACGTCGAAGTGGGACAAGCAGGCGAAGATCTTCAAGATGCTGCGCAAGGAAGGCCTGGTCCGGATGGGCTGGGACTCGTTCAAGGCTCTGTGGGCGATGAAGTGACCCTGGCCATAGCGCGTACCGGCGTCGAGGACCGCATCGCGTTCGAGGACGGCGAGCTCGCCCTGAGCGACGGGCGCACGCTGGCCTGGCGCTGGTGGGGCGCGGAAGGCGGCACGCCGGTGCTGCGTTTGCAGGGCACGCCGGGATCCCGACTGAGCCGGCACCCGGACCCGTCGATACAGCTGGGGCTGGGCGTGCGCTACCTGCAGGCCGATCGCCCTGGTTATGGCGGCTCATCGCGGAAGCCCGAGCGCGGGGTGATCGACTTCGCCGACGACCTGGTCGAGCTGCTCGACGCACATGGCCTCGACCGGGTGCCGGTCATCGGCGGCAGCGGCGGCGGTCCGCATGCGCTGGCGTTCGCCGCGCGGCATCCGGAACGGATCTCGGCGGTGACGGTCTGCGTCGGCGCATCGCCCCTGCAGGCCGAAGAGGTGAGCCGGATGGTTGGCGTCAACAGGGACTCGTACGCGGCCTCGGAGAAGGGATGGGATGCTCTCTTCGAGCTTCTGACCGCGGTGCGCGAGCGGCTGCTGGGTCCTGAGGGAATGCAGGGTGTGCTCGGTGATGCTCCGGAGCGCGACCGCGATGTGATGAGCAACCCCATCTGGCAGAAGGTCACGCGCGCCAACACCAGTGAGGCGTTGCGGCCGGGCGCCGAGGGCTGGACGGACGAGTCAATGGCGCTGCATCGCGATTGGGACTTCGACCTCGGAACGGTCAAGGCGAGCGTCGCGTGGTGGCACGGCGACGACGACATGAACGCGCCGCTGCCGGCCGCCCGGCGCGCCGCCGCGCTGTTGCGGCACATCGATTTTCGCCTGTGGCACGACGAGGGACACTTCGCCCCGGTCCGCCACGACAGGGAGATGATCGAGGAGCTTCTCTCCCGCTCATGACGCGGCTGCGCACCGGCACTCCATGGATGCCTGCCCCGGAGTTCTCGCGTCAGCTAACCGGCCTCAATATCAACCTGATCGTCGTTGACGTCGACGCCAGCCTTCCGTTCTTCACCGATGTGCTCGAGCTGAAGAAGCTCTACAGCGATCCGGACTTCGCAGCGTTCGAGGGGCCGGACGGCTGGCACCTCATGCTGCACGCCGACCACACGCTCGATCACTCGCCCGCGGAGACCGCGCGGCTATCGGCGCCGGGCAAGCGTGGGACGGGTGCCGAGATCCGGCTGATGGGTTTCGACCCGGACGCCGTGGAGAAGCGCGCGAGGGACATGGGCTTCACAGTGAATGTGCCGGCCGCCACGTACCCGCACGGCTGGCGGGAGGTCCGGCTGGAAGACGCGAACGGCTACATGTTCGCGGTCGGAGTGGCCACCATCGCCACTACTTAGACACGTCCACCCGGATCTCGTGGTAGCCCATGGCGCCGCCCGGATAGCTCGCCGCGTTGTTCGACTCCTGCACCGCGCCGGTGCCGTCGGTGGCGCGCACGACCAGGTGGTATGAGCCCTCCTTCGGCGGTGTCCAGTCGAGGTTCCACAGCACCCAGGTCAGCTGGGACAGCGGCGCGGTGAGCTGCGCTTCGGTCCAGGAGGCGCCGCCGTCGGTGCTTATCTCGACCCTGCCGATGCCTCGCTTGCCGGCGTACGCGACGCCGCTGATCGCGACGCCTTTCACCTTCACGATATCGCCGTCGCGCGGCACGTCGAACCGCGAGGTCGTCTTCACGACGGCGTCGTGGTCCCAGCCCTGCTGCTCCCAGTAGCCGCCGCTCTCGTGATCGACCAGGTCGATCTCGGTCAGCCACTTCGGTCCCTTCATCCCGTAGCGGCCGGGGATGAGGATGCGCGCGGGATAGCCGTGCGCCCCGGCCAACTGCTCCCCGTCGAGCTCATAGGCGACCAGGATCGTCGGGTCCGAGTTGATCGCCGACAGCGGGAGGCTCTCGCTGTAGCCGTCCGCCGACTTGAATGCGGCCCACGTCGCCGATGACTTCGGGTTCACCTGTGCGATCAGGTACTTCAACGACACGCCGGTGAAGACGCCGGTGCTCATCAGCGGGCCACCGACGTTGTTGCTTATGCATTCGAGCGTGACGTACTCGGTGGTGACCGGCAGCGCGCGCAGGTCCTGCAGGGTGAGGCTGACCGGATTGCCGGCCAGCCCTCCGATCTTCAACCTCCAGCTGCCCCCGTCGACGATCGGGTCGCCGAAGTTCTTCGACACCACATAGAAGTTCTCGACCGGCGTCAGCTGTGGCGAGGGGCCGTTGAGCCCAGCCTCGGGCGGGCTGAAGATGGCCTGGTACCAGTTGGGCGCGAGCTTGAGCGCGAGCACCCCCAGGCTGAGCGCACCGAGGCTGAGAGGCAGCACGCTGAGCAGGCGCCTCCGGTCGGGGTCGGCAGGCTCTGTGTCGGGACGGCCGCCCAGCTGCAGCACCACGCCGTAGACGGCGAAGAGGGCGGCCCACACGAGGGGCGTGGTAGGCCCGCTGTCCAGACCGAACAGCCCGTCACCCGCGACGGGCAGCAGCAGGACGACCACCACGAGCCAGCCGGCCGCCGCGAACACGAGCGCCGAGTACTGGAAATGCCAGCGGAGCGCCGTCCACGCCCACGCCGCACCGAGCACGCCGAGGGCGACGATCATCGCCACGATCAGGCCGAACTCCTCGACGACCTTGCCGGCGTGCTGCAGGGTGTCGATGAGGAAGCCGAACACGAAGCCCGGCATGATCGAGAGCAGTGGCTCGTTGAGCTCCTGGGTCAGCGGGTTCAGGTCGAGCAGCAGGCTGGCGAGATACATCAGCGCCACCAGCACCAGCCCGGCCAACGCGCCCCATCCAAAGCCGTGGATCAGCGCGGCGCGGCGGTTCATCGCGACCATTTCACATTGTTTTACTCCCGGATGGTGCGCGGCAGTCCCTTCGCGTAGCAGCGAAGCAGCACTCTGGATGACATAGCTGCTTAAATCGGAGAAACAACGTTGCCCGCCCCTCTCCGACCGGAAGACATCTACAGGTTCCGCTGGCTGGACCACGTCCGCCTGAGCCCGAGCGGTGAGTACGTCGCGTACGAGCTGAGGTGGTCGGACGCCGAGTCACGCAGCAACCAGAGCCGCGTCGTGGTGCGGCGGGTGCTCGACCCCGAGCCGATCGAGGCAGGGGTCGGCCAGCGTCACGACCACAGTCCCGAGTGGTCGCCTGACGGCCGCCGCCTTGCGTTCGTCAGCAAGCGTGGCGCCGCCGACCAGATCTTCGTGCTCGACCTCGGGAGCGGCGACTCGCGGCAGCTGAGCTCGCTGCCGGAGGGCGTGAGCTCGCCGGTCTGGTCGCCTGACGGCACGCACGTCGCGTTCCTGGGCACCGTCATCTCCGATCCGGGCGGCGTTGTCGACGACCCGCGTCCTCCGGAAAGCACCGACCAGGTGCGGCGGACGCCCGTGGCGCGCGTCGCGAGCACGCTCGATTACAAGTACGACGGCGTCGGTTACCGCGACGGCCGGCACCAGCACGTCTACGTCGTGTCCGCCGAAGGGGGCCAGGCTACGCAGCTGACCAACGGCGCGTGGGATGTTGGCGGCTTCGACTGGTCGGCGGACGGCACGCGACTGGTGGTCGTCGGCAACGCTGATGAAGACCGCGACCTGCGCCGCGAGTTGCACCTGTACACGGTCGACTTCAGCGGCAACCTCGAGAAGATCGCGACCGGGTACGACGTCGTGTCGCCGATCTGGTCGCCGCGTGGCGACGTCATCGCGTACAGCGCGCTTTACGGCGACGAGGCCGGTTTGCTCGACCGGTTGTGGGTCGTGCCTGCGACGGGCGGGACTCCGCGATGCATCACGG
>VBIA01000142.1 GCA_005879985.1 Chloroflexota bacterium
GGGCGTCGACGTACGTGCGCTCGGGTGCGACTTCTATGCGTTCAGCGGGCACAAGATGCTCGGGCCAACCGGCGCCGGCATCCTCTACGGCCGGCGGGAGCTGCTCGAGCAGATGGACCCGTTCATGGGCGGCGGCGACATGATCAAGACGGTCCGCGTCGAGGGCACGACCTACCACGACCTGCCGTGGAAGTTCGAAGCCGGAACGCAGGCGATCGGCGAGGTCATCGGCCTCGGCGCGGCGGTCGACTACATCGACGAGCTCGGCATGGAGAACATCCGCGAGCACGAGACCGAGATCACCGAGTACGCCTACGAAGCGCTGAGCGAGATCGAGGGCCTGACCGTCTACGGTCCGCCGCCATCGCGCCGCGCCGGCGTCATCTCCTTCGCGCTCGACGGCATCCACCCGCACGACCTGGCCACCATTGCCGACCGCGACCAGGTGTGTTTGCGCGCGGGCCACCACTGCGCGATGCCTTTGATGACGCGGCTCGGCGTCCCCGCTACGGCCCGCGCCTCCTTCTACGTCTACACCCAGAAGGACGAAGTCGACCGCCTGGTCGGTTCCATCAGAGAGGCGCAGAGGATTTTCAAGTGAGCAGCAAACCGGTTTCCGCGGACGACCAGTTCTACCGCGAGTACATCCTCGACCACTACAAGAACCCGCGGAACTACGGCCGCCTCGAGCACCCCGACATCACGCACGAGGAGGACAACCCTTTGTGCGGCGACGTGGTCGGCATGGACTTCCGCGTCAAGGACGGGGTCATCGACGACATCCGGTTCCACGGCCGCGGCTGCGCGATCTCGCAGGCGTCGGCGTCGCTGCTGACCGAGCGCCTTAAAGGCATGCCGCTCGACGACGCCAAGAAGATCAACAAGGACGACGTGCTCGGCGAGCTAGGCATCGAGATCTCACCTGCGCGTATCAAATGCGCGCTGCTGTCGCTGAAAGTTTTGAAGGTTGGCGCCTACGGCTTGGCGGGGGACGACGAGGAGTAATCGATGAACAAGACACATGAGGAAGCACCATTTCGCGACCTGAAGGTCGACGACGTCCGCAAGCTGATCGATGAGGGCGGTCGCGAGATCGTCGACGTGCGCGAGGACTGGGAGTGGAACAAGGGCCACCTGCCCGGTGCACGCCACGTCGTCCTGAGCTCGATACTGTCCAACCCATCGGGCCAGACCTTCAAGGACGGCACCATCTTCGTCTGCCAGGTGGGCGAGCGCTCGGCCGTCGCCTCCGAGATGGCGGTCGCGTTGGGGGTCAAGGATGTGGTCAATTTTCGCGGCGGCACCAAGGCGTGGAAAGACGCGGGTCTGCCGCTGGAGACTCCGTGAGCGATCAAATGCCGACGACGCAGGTGGCCGAAGGCTCCACGGTCAAGCCGGAGGAAGTCATCGAGGTGCTGAGGCAGTGCTTCGATCCGGAGATCCCGGTCAACATCGTCGACCTAGGGCTCATCTACGAACTAGCGATCAAGCCCGACCGCGTTGACGTGAAGATGACCCTGACGGCGCTCGGCTGCCCGATGGCCGCCGACGTGATGGCGGACGTCCGCGATCACCTGCTCACGCTGCCCGGCGTCCAGGACGCCGGTGTGGACATCGTCTACGACCCGGTGTGGACCCCCGAGCGGATGTCAGAGGAAGCCCGCTGGGAACTGGGGATGGTCTAGGGCGGCTCTCCGTCAGGCCGCGTGCGGCCAGACGTCGGCCACCGTCGTGATCACGGACTGGGTTTCCGTTCCGTCCTGCAGGTCATAGATGTAGCTGGTGCCGCTAAGGGGATGAAACGGTGGGTGTGGGCCGCATTCCTCCGCCGGCACGCAATCCCGCTCACCCGCGTACCAGATGTACCGGGAGGTCAAGAACACCGGATTGCTCCGGCGGGCCTTGAGCTCTCGAACGACTCCGGTGGTGGTATCGACCACAAATGTATGGGCCCATCCGTCTGCGTCCCGCGACACATAGACGATCTTGCCCCCGGCAGGGGATGCGTTCGGCCGGATCCACACCGCGCCCGGGAGGAATATCGAGGTGTTCCCCGCACGCCACACTTCCACCCCTCCAGCGTCGCGAAAGTACAGGCTGCTGCCTGACCAGGCGGACATCGTGATGTCTTGGGAGTCGCCGCTCTCGAGCGGCTTCCCATCGGAGGACCAGATGCGGAAGACGCTCTTGCCGAAGCCGCTGGTAACTAGCGAGATGAACGCCCCATTGGGCGAATAGAACAGCCGATAGTCGATCGAGTTTGCAATGGCGCAGCCCGCGATCGACTCGCATCCGCCGGCACCGGATTCGGGAATGGGCCCCAGCGATCGATCGACGCCACCGCGCAGCAGGCGCAGCTCAGACCCGGAATCTGTCTGGTTCAGATATGCAAGGGCCGTCCCGTCGGGGCTCCAGTCAAACAAGGAGGCGCACCTGGCAACGGTGAGTTTCCGTGAGCTGGCGTAGGTGAGCCGGACGACGTTCCCGTCGCTGTCCACGTACGAAACGTCGGAGGCACCGACGAATCTCGGAGGCGATGCGGCGTCGAAAGTGCTCACGGTGCTCGGATGGTTGATGTCGGTGACATCCCGGACGACGAACTTGGAGCTGCCCGCGAGCTCGGCGATCACAAGGTTGCGGCTCGAGGAAACCGCGGGAGCTAGCGTCGGCGCCGGCACGACGGGCTGGCATTGGTTCCCCTGCCGCGCACCTGACGCAACCGTCGTGCCTGGTTGAGTGTATGGAATCGTCACGAACGGCGAAGCCGACGGGCGCTCAGCCGTCGCGCTTCGAGCAGAACTGTTTGTCGAACCACAAGCGCTGCCAAGCAGCGCCACCGAGCCCAGCACGACCAGCCATTGCGTCGTCTTCATGTTCCTGTGCATGAAACGCCAGGCAGGCCAGATCGTTACCGGCTCTAATGGACGGTCAGCACACCGTTGGTGCAGTCATAGGCTGCACCGCCAAAAAGGCCGGCTGAGCTACCACCTGACTGGCCCGTGGGCTGGCAGACGATGTGCGACCAGGCGATCTGAAAGCCGCCCAGGAGAATCGCGAGCGAGGCGATCGCCGCCACAGCGAGCGACACCAATGTGCGCCGGCCGGGGCTTGCGACGACCGCCAGAACGGTCGCGGCGATGGCCAGGGCGGCCACGATGATGTCGCCCAGACCGATCGAAAACGCTGCCAGCACTCCGAGCACGAAAAGGCCGGCGGAGGCCGCGCCGCGCAGCCCAGGCCGGATGGCCGGCGGCACGAGCAGCGATGCAGCCAGCAGGAGCGCCATGAGGACCTCGTAGCCGGCTACGAATGGGACCACCCACGGCGTGTCATCCGGTGGGCCGCCCTGGCTCCGGATGATCGAGAGATACAGGACCACGATCGCGGCAATGGCGACGACCGCCACCGCGACCAGGACGCGCGCCGCCATCCCTTCCGATCGGGGCTGTGCCGCGACCACGGCCGCAGTCTACGTCTAGCGAGAATGTGCGGCGTGGCTGTCCACCACCACCACGACGAGGGCTCCTACGCAGATGCCGCCGCACGGCGCGCGGTCATCGTCAGCGCCCTGGTCCTCGGCATAGCCTCGGCCGCCGAGTTCGGCGCCTCCGTGCGAGGACACTCGGCAGGCGTGCTCGCCGACGCCCTGCACAACGCGGGCGATGCGGTTACGACGCTGGTCCTGCTGGTCGCGTTCGCCATCGCCCGGCGCCCGGCGACACGCCGATTCCCCTCTGGCTACGGTCGGGTCGAGGACGTTGCAACGCTGGTCATCGTCGTCGTCATCCTCATCACCGCCGCCGCGGCGGCGTTCGAGTCGGTGGGGCGGCTGCTCTCCAGCGAGGGCTATACGAACCCGTACGCCGGGCTCGCGGCCGCGGCCATCGCGGCCATCGCGAACTTCGGCGTGTCCGAGTACAAGATCCGGGTCGGCCGCCGCATACGTTCGCTCGCGCTCGAGGCCGACGGGCTGCACTCGCGGCTGGACGGCGTGGTCTCGGCAGGAGCTTTCGCAGGACTCGCCCTCGCGTGGGCGGGCTTTGCCATCGCGGACTCGATGGCGGGCATCCTGATCGCGTTTGCGATCATCTACATCCTCGCCGGCACGGTTGGCCGTCTCGTGCTGCGGATGATGGACGCCGTCGACCCGCAGCTGATCGAGCAGATCACCGGCGCGGCCGCGAGCGTCACAGGAGTGCTCGGCGTGCACGACGTTCGTGCTCGCTGGGTGGGACGCGAGCTCGTCGCCGTGCTGCACATCGACTGTCCGCCGAACTCAAACCTGGCCCAGGCGCACGACATCGCGCAGGCCGTGGAGAAAGAGGTTCAGCAGCGGGTGCCCGCAGTTCATCTCGATGTGCACATGGATCCGGGGACCGGGAAGCATTCCCACTCTCCCTAAGATTTAGTAGACGTGACTGAGTACAGCCCCGGGCTGGAAGGAGTCGTCGCCGCTCAGACCGCGATCAGCGAGGTCGATGGCGCCAACGGTCGCCTCATCTATCGCGGCGGATACCTGATCGAGGACCTCGCACCAGCCGTCTCCTTCGAGGAGACCGCTTACCTGTTGTGGAACGGCGAGCTGCCGAACAAGTCTCAGCTGGACGCCCTCCGCCAGGAGATGGCCGCCGCGCGCAAGCTCAAGGACTCCACGCGCAGCGTCATCATCTCGCTCGAGTACGACACGGACCCGATGGACGTGCTGCGCACCGCCGTCTCGGCGCAGGGTGCGGCCAAGGCATTGCAGAAGCCAACGGTCGTCGAGGCGATCTCGCTCACGGCCGTGGTGCCAACGATCGTCGCCGCGGCGCACCGGCGCCGCCACAAACGGGACCTCGTCGAGCCGCGTGCCGAGCTCAGCCACGCCGCGAATCTCCTCTGGATGATGGACGGCCAGGAGCCCGCCAGGGAGCGCGTCCACTGGCTCGACCAGTACCTCGTGCTGCTGGCCGACCACGGCCTAAACGCTTCGACGTTCACCGCGCGCGTCGTCGCTTCGACCGGGAGCGACCTCACGTCGTGCGTGGTCGGCGCGATCGCGGCGCTCAAGGGTCCCGCGCACGGCGGCGCGACCTACGCGGCGCGAACCATGCTCGACTCGATCGGGTCTGTCGAAAACGTCGATAGGTGGCTCGCCGACGCGCATGCCAAGCACGCGCGCTTCCCCGGCTTCGGCCACCGCGTATACAGGACTTACGACCCGCGCGCCAAGATCCTTCGCGAGATGGCGAAAACCGCGGACCCAAAGCTGCACCAGCTGGCCGCGCACACAGAAGAGGTCGCGCTCAAGATCCTCCATGACGCGCACCCCGAACGCCCCAATGCGACCAACGTCGACTTCTGGGCGTCGGTCGTGCTGACCGGTGCCGGCATCCCGAAGGAGCTCTTCACGTGCGTGTTCGCCATGGCGCGCATCGCGGGCTGGACCGCTCACGTGCTCGAGTCGCTGGCGGATCTGCGCATCATCCGGCCTGCTTCGCAGTGGGTCGGTCCGGAACCGGGCAAGAAGCCGATCCCGGTGGAAAAGCGCTGATGCCCGCCGAGTACGTCCCCGGCCTCGAAGGCATAGTCGCGGCCCAGACCGAGATCTCCCTCGTGGACGGCGCGAACGGCCAGCTCGTTTATCGCGGTTATGTGATCGCCGACCTCGCCGAGGAGATTTCTTTCGAAGAGGTAGCGCATCTCTTCTGGTACGGCAGCCTTCCGTCCAGAGCTCAGCTCGATGGTCTGGCGGCTCAGCTGTCATCGGTCCGCACGCTCACGCCGGCGGCGATGACCGCGCTCGACGCGCTGCCCACGGACTCAGACCCGATGGACGTCCTGCGCAGCGTGCTGTCGGTGCAGGGCGTGCTGCCTCACCTGCAGAAGCCGACCATCGAGCATGCGATTCACTCGACCGCCGCGCTGCCCACGATCCTCGCCGCGTTCCACCGGCGCCGGAAAGATCTCGCGTTCGTGAAGCCGCGGCCGGACCTCGGCCACGCGGCCAACTACCTCTACATGCTCAACGGCGAGGAGGCCAAGCCCGAGCTGGTGCGTGCGCTCAACACGTACCTGGTCCTGCTCGCGGATCACGGCATGAACGCCTCCACCTTCACCGCGCGCGTCATCGCTTCAACCGATTCGGACATGGCCTCGTGCCTTGTGGGCGCCATCGGCGCGCTGAAAGGTCCGGCGCACGGAGGCGCGCCCTCGGCGGTGATGGACCAGCTGGAGCAGATCGGCACCGCCGAGAACGCCGAGCACTGGATGCGCGAGGCGCGCAGGCGCAAGGAACGGTTCATGGGCTTCGGGCACCGCGTCTACCGCACCTATGACCCTCGCGCGCGGATTCTCAAGGCGATGTGCCAGCGCCTGAACCCGAAGTTCTACGAGCTCGCGTCGAAGGTCGAGGAGACCGCTCTCGCGATCCTCCATGAGGAGCACCCGGAGCGGCCGCAGGCCACGAACGTCGAGTTCTACTCCGCCGGGGTGCTGCAGGCGATCGGCCTCCCGAAGGACTTCTTCCCGCCCACCTTCGCGGTGTCGCGCGTCGCCGGATGGTCTGCGCACGTGCTCGAGCAGGCATCGCACAACCGGCTCATCCGGCCGCAGTCGGAGTACGTCGGACCCCAACCCAGAAAACCGGTCCCGCTCGCCGAAAGAGGCTGACGCCTCTGCCGCGCAACCTGGCGCTGGCAGGGCTTGCGTGGTTCCTAGTTTTGGTCGCGGCCGTCACCGGCTACTGGGTTCTGCAGCCGGTCCTGCGCGATCCGCTTGCCAGTGACTTCACGCTCGTCTTCATCGCGGTCCGCATCGGCACCGAGCACGGCTGGAGCCACATCTACTCGCTGCAGCTCCAGCATCAGCACTTCAGCGAGCTGAGGCCCGGGGTCTTCTTCAACGACGGGCAGCGATTCATCGCCCCGCCGCCGCTGGCCTGGGTCACGCTGCCGCTAACCGGGCTTGGAGCGGCCGGCGCCTTCTACGCGTGGACGGCCGTGTCGATAGGCGCGCTCGTGGCTGCCTGGTGGTTCGGCGCTCCCGGCGGTGGGCTCGAGAAGGCGGTTTGGCTTATCGGCGCGATCGCGTGGTACCCGGTCCTGTACGCCCTGCAGTACGGACAGCCCGCGCTGGTGGTGCTGCTCGCCGTCATCGCTTGCTGGCGCCTTGCCGAGGACGAGAGGCCATACCTCGCCGGGCTCGCGCTTGCCCTGGGGACCAGCCTCAAGCCGCAGCTCGTGCTGGCTGTGCCCCTGGTGCTGCTGCTCGGCGGAAGATGGCGAATCGCCGCGGCGTGGTTCGTGGCCGCCGGCGCGCTCGCAGCCCTGTCGTTGCTGACACTCGGCTCGACCGGCCTCGATGACTACCGCAGCCTGCTGGCCGAAGCGCAGACGCTGCCCAACAACCGCTACTTCACCTGGGCTTACGTCCTTGGCCCTGGCGCGCTCAGCTACCTGGCCCAGGCGGCGATCTTGCTGGCCGCCGCGGCGGGGGCATATCTGAACCGCCGCGCCTCGACCGGACGGCTCCTGGCGCTCGGCATTCTGGCCGGGGCGGTGGGCGCGACGTACTGGCACCTGCAAGATTTCACGATCCTGGTGGGTGCGGCATGGCTCTTCTGGCGCGACAATCCGCCGGCATGGCAGCGCATATGGATGGCGGTGACGGCGGTGACGATCGAGCTCGCCTGGCCGCTGACTCCTCTGCCCCTCCTGATCGCGACCGCGGTCTGGCTCGGGTTCCTGGTCTACCCGGCAAAGCGGGCGGTGCCGGCGCCGGCGTGAAGGTCGGGGCGGTGAGGATCCGTCACGCGCGAATCATCGTCGCCGCCGGTGCGGCGATCGCGGCGCTGGCGATCCTGCTTCTCTCGCGCAACTTCAACTTCTACTTCGACGAGTGGGACTTCATCCTTGCGGCGCCCGACTGGACGTGGCTGAGCGTCCTCCAGCCGCACAACGAGCACCCGGTCGTCATTCCGAAGCTCGTTTACGCGGCGCTTTTGAAAACGGTCGGCCTGCGCGCGTACTGGCCCTACATGGCGGTGCTGCTGGCGCTGCATGCGACCAACGCCTTCCTGCTTTTCGAGCTGGTGCGGCGGCGCAGCGGCGACCTCATCGGCATGGCCGCGGCCGCGGTCGTCCTGGTCCTCGGCGCGGGCTGGGAGAACCTCTTGTGGGCCTTCCAGATGGCCTTCGTCGGCTCCGTCGCATGCGGGCTGGGTGCGCTGCTGGCGCTGCAGCGTCTGTCCGGACCGCGAGGCATAGCGCCGGCGGTGGCGCTTACGAGCGCCTCGATTCTTTTTTCGGGAATCGGCCTTTTCTTCGCGCTGGCGGTGGCAGTGCAGATGGCCATCGAGAAGGACCGCCGTCGCGACCTGCTGTGGCTCGCTCCCATCGCCGTCGCGCTGGCGATCTGGTACGTCACGCTCGGCCGAACCGGCACCCCGACCAACCCGCCGCCCTCCGTCGTGAACCTCACCATCGCGCCGGTCTACGTGCTCTGGGGAGTCGGAGCCGCTGCCGCGGCGCTCATCGGCGAAAGCGGCTGGTGGGGAGCGGTGATCCTGGTCTTGGCTCTCGCGGCCGTCGGATGGAGCTGGCGCCGGCGCACGCCCGACGCGTTCGCGATGGCGATCGCGGCCGCGATGCTCGGCCTGTACGGGGTGACCGCGCTGACGCGCGGCCAGTTCGGCTACGACCAGGCTGCATCGGGCCGCTACGTGTACGAAGGCGCGATCTTCTGGCTGCTGCTCCTTTCAGACGCAGCCGCAGCGCTCCCGTGGCGCGGAACGTGGCGGCCCGTGCTCGCGGCGTGCGTGTTTCTCGCCTGCTTCAACAGCGCGGCGCTGCTGTTCGAGTACGGCACCGCCAAGACGCTGCAGATGCAGCGCGAGGACGCGGACCTCCAGGCGCTGAACAGCCTCCGCGGCGATCCGTGCCTGAAACCGAGCGGCTACGCCGACGCGCTCGTGATGCCCCAGGTGAATTCGCCCGACCTGTACTACCGCGCGATCGACCTGTACGGCGATCCCGCACCGAAGGGCCCTGTGGCAGACCGCACCGACTACGACCGCGCGCGTCAGAACCTGCTGTTCACGTCCTGCCGTTGATCACTCGGAGGCAGTTCGCCATCGCCTACGCGATGGCGCTGGTGCCGTCGCTGGCCCTCGCGATCGGACAGCCTGTGTGGTCGCGCGTCGACGAGGCCGCTCATTACGACGTGATCGCTCAGTACGCCGCGGGCGTCTATCCACGCGACGCGACGACCACCATTCGGCCCGAGACGCTCGAGATCATGCAGCGATCGGGCGTGTACGGATTCGTCGTCGACAACGAGTACGTGAAGCCCGACCCTGGAGTGCAGCCGATGCCCTCCGGGCTGACGTCAGACGCGCAGGTGCTCTGGATCCGCCGTCACGGGTGGGAGTTCTCGTACGAAGCGTTCCAGCCGCCCCTTTACTACGTGCTCGCGCTGCCGGCGTGGTTCGCCGGCCACGCGATCGGCGGCGCGCTCGGCTCGCTTTACGCGGTCCGCATCTTCGACGCGCTGCTGGCCGCTTTGCTCGCGCCGCTGGCGATGATGATCCTGCTCGGGCTGTGGCCGGGCCACCAAGGCGCGGCGTGGGCGGCAGCTGCGCTCACCGCCGCGCTCCCCGGCGTGGCGCTCAACCTGACCAGCGTCACCAACGACGTCCTGGTCAGCGTTCTGGGAGCGCTGTGCATCCTGGTCGCGGTCACAGGCAAGTGGTCGTGGCGTCGAGCCGTGCTCCTGGGTGCGTTGTTCGGAGCCGCGCTGCTCACCAAGACGTCGGCAATCGGGATCGCGCCGGCGTTGGGCGTCGCACTTCTGCAGACGCGACGCGACGGCGGCGTGCGGCCGCTGCTCATCGCCGGCGCCGTGACCGCCGCCTGCGTGATCCCATGGCTGGCCTCCAACGTCGCGATCTACGGGGAGCTCATCACCACGCGCGAGCAGGTCGTCATGGCGGCATTCCCTGCTCGCACCATCGACCCTGGCTTCTGGAGCGTGTCGACCCTCCACGCCTTCGTCACCTTCTGGACCGGCGACCCATTCCTGTCCCTGCCGGGCGCGGTAGCGCTGGCCATCGTCGCGGGCTTCATCAGCGCGCTGGCCGCCGCCGGCCTATGGCGCGCCTGGCGGCACCACCGGCGAGGGATGTCGCTCCGGGTGCTGGGCATCCTCGCCGCTGCGGGAGCCGGCGCCGCCCTGGCGAGCGTCACCTCGCCGGTCCTGGCGGCGTTCAACGCTCCCGGCCGCCTGGCCTATGCCGGCCTGGCGGCCGCGATGTCGCTGGTCGCGGCGGGCCTCTGGGTCGAGCTGCCCTCGCCCCGGCTGCGCTGGGGAACCATCGGCACGTTCGCCGGGCTCTCGCTCGGCGGTCTCGCGCTCACCGTCTACGGCGGGGCGCTCGCTCCTCCGGCCACCGGCATCCCGGCCATCGTCCGCCAGGCGTCCCTCGGCCAGTCGGGGACATTCCACGACCTCGACGTGTCGCTGGCGGCTTGCGGCGTGGACGGTGCGGGCGACCGCCTGGTACTGGTGCGCTTCTACAACACCGGGACCGAGCCGGTCGAGTGGACCCAGACCGCCGAGCTGCGCGACGGCGCCGTTCGCGCCCGGCCACCACTACGACGGCTGGCTGTTCCTCGGCCGGCCTCAGCAACGCCTGACGAGCCCGGCAATCCATTTCCGCAACCTGGCCGCGGCGGGATATACCACAATCGGCGACCTGTCCATTCGCACGGACCTGTGTTGACGACTCCTAACATTCATTAGGAATGGCTGCTGATTTCGACGTCGCGATCCTCGGCGGTGGCATGGGCGGGTATCCGGCCGCGATCCGGGCCTCCCAGCTGGGCCTCAAGGTCGCGCTGGTCGAGTCGGACAAGCTCGGGGGCACCTGCCTCCACGTCGGGTGCATCCCGACCAAGGCGCTGCTGGAGTCGTCGGAGCTGTACCACCGCGTTGCGGTGCGCGGCCAGGAGTTCGGAATCGCCGCGGAAAGCGTTGCCTTCGACTACCCGCGCATCGCCGCCCGGCGCGACGCAGTCGTGGGCCAGCTGTTCAAGGGCGTGCAGTACCTGATGAAGAAGAACAAGGTCGAGGTCGTCGCCGGCAAGGGGCGCCTGCGCGACCGCGGCATCATCGAGGTCGGCGCCCAGCAGATCAAGGCCAAGAACCTGATCGTCGCCACCGGCTCGACCGTGAAGGCGCTGCCCGGGATCGAGTTCGACGGCCAGTACATCGTCTCGTCCGACCACCTCACCCTCTCGGACAAGGTCCCCGAGTCGATCTGCATCATCGGTGCCGGCGCGGTGGGCGTGGAGTTCGCGACGCTGTTCAACCAGCTCGGCGTCAAGGTGACGCTGCTCGAGGCACTCGACAGGCTCGTGCCGCTGGAGGATGAGGACGTGTCGAAGGAGATGCTGAGCGCGTTCAAGAAGGCCGGCATCGACTGCCGCGTCGGCGTGAAGGTGAAAGGCGCGAAGAAGGCCCGGGACGGCGTGAGTGTCGACACCGAGCAGGGCGAGGTTTGGGCGCGCCAGCTGCTCGTGGCAGTTGGACGAGCGCCCCGGTCGAAGGACGTCGGGCTGGAGCAGGTCGGCGTAACGACGCATCCGAACGGATTCATCAAGGTGGACGAATGGATGCGCACGTCGGCCGAGGGCATCCACGCCATCGGCGATGTGGTCGGCGGCTACCTGCTCGCGCACGCCGCGTCGCACGAGGGCATGACCGCGGCCGAGGACATCGCGGGCCAGCGCGTGGCCCCGATGGACCAGACGCTGGTGACACGCTGCACTTACTCACACCCGCAGATCGCGTCGGTCGGCCTTACCGAGAAGCAGGCGCGCGACGCGGGCCGCGAGGTGAAGGTCGGCAAGTTTCCCTTCACGGCACTTGGCCGCGCGATCATCCACGGTGAGACGGCCGGCTTCGTGAAGATGGTGGCGGACGCGAAGAGCGGATCGCTTATCGGCGCGCACGTCGTCGGCCCGAGCGCCACCGAGCTCATCGCCGAGCCCGCGCTCACCCAGCTGTTCCAGGGCGACGCGTGGGAGCTCGGACGGAACATCCATCCACACCCGACCCTGAGTGAAGCGGTGATGGAGGCGGCGCTCGCTGTGGACGGGCACGCCATCCATATCTAGCTCAGCGATGGCCCAGACCGTCAAGACAAAAGGCTCCGAGTTCGCGCCTGACTGGCGTTTCCAGCAGGCGGTCGACTGGCGCGACACCGACCTCGACGAAGCCGCGCTCAAGCAGTGGTTCAACTACATGCTGCTCGGCCGGCAGATCGACTACCGGTTCCAGGTGCTGAACCGCCAGGGACGCGCGCCCTTCATCATCTCGTGCGCCGGCCATGAGGCCGCGCAGATCGGCGTCAGCTGGCCGCTGAAGCCGAAGCACGACTGGCTGGCTCCCTACTACCGCGACGTCGTGCTCTGCATGCGCATGGGCATGACGCCGCTCGACCTGATGCTGGCTGTGCTGGCCAAGCCCGCCGATCCTGCATCGGGCGGCAAGCAGACGCCGGGCCACTTCTCCGACTCGCGCCTGAACATCACCTCGGGCGGATCGCCGGTGGCGGCGCAGATGGTGCGCGGGGCCGGCGTGGCCTACGCACTGAAGATGGACGGGACCGACAAGGTCCTGATGACCTGCTACGGCGAAGGGGCCGGTTCTGAGGGCGACGCGCACGAGGCGTTCAACTTCGCGTCGATCTACAAGCTGCCCGAGATCTTCGTGTGCGAGAACAACGGCTTTGCGATCTCGACCCCGATGCGCAAGGAGTACGCGATCGAGCACGTCGCGCAGCGCGCGGCCGGCTACGGCTTTCCAGGCGTGACCGTGGACGGACGCGACCCGGTCACGTGCTACCACGTCGCCAAGGAGGCGATCGCCCGCGCCCGCGCAGGCCACGGGCCAACGCTCATCGAGTGCCTGGTCGACCGTCTGGGCGCGCACTCGTCCGAGGACGACCAGCGCCGCTACCGGATGCAGGAGGAGATCGACCAGCTCGCCAAGAACGACTGCCTGGAGCGGTTCAAGAAGCGGCTGCTCGAGGAGGGCATCCTCACGGCCAAAGAGGTCGCCGAGTACGAGGAGCGCGTCAAAGACGAGGTGACCAGGGCGACCAAGGAAGGCATCGAGTCGCCCGACGCTCCGGCCGAGAACGCGTACACGAATGTCTACGGGGTCGACGCGCCGAAGGCGATCGAGCCGGCGGCCGATGTGGAAGTCGATGAGATGAACATGGTCGCGGCCCTGCGCTCCTGCCTCACCGAGGAGATGGAGCGCGACGACCGTGTGATGGTGCTCGGCGAGGACGTCGGGGCGAAGGGCGGCGTGTTCCTCGTCACCGACGGCCTGCACAAAAAATTCGGCGAAGCCCGAGTCATTGACACGCCCCTGGCGGAGTCGTCGATCGCCGGTGTGGCGCTGGGCCTTGCAATCGCGGGCAAGAAGCCGGTGGCCGAGATGCAGTTCACCGACTTCGCGCATTACGCGTTCAACTCGATCGTCAACGAGGCCGCGAAGTACCGCTACCGAACCGACGGCGACTGGTCGGTGCCGATGGTCGTGCGCGCTCCGATGGGAGGTCACGCGCACGGCGCGCTCTATCACTCGCAGTCCATCGAGGCGCGATTCGCGACGCCGGGCTTGAAGATCGTCATTCCCTCGGGCCCATACGAGGCGAAAGGTCTTTTGCTGGCCGCGATCCGAGACCCGGACCCGGTGCTCTTTTTCGAGCACAAGCGGCTCTACCGCATGTTCAAGGAGAAGGTGCCTCTCGGCGAGTACCTGATCCCGCTGCAGAAGGCGCGCGTCGCGCGTGAGGGCTCAGACATCTCGGTCTTCTGCTACGGGCTGATGGTGCAGTACGCCCAGGAAGCGGCGAAAGCCCTGGATGAGAGCGGCGTCAGCGTCGAGATCGTCGACCTGCGCACTGTCTACCCGTTGGACAAGGAGGCGATCATCGCGTCGGCGCGTAAGACCGGCAAGTGCCTCGTCCTCTACGAGGACAACTTCAGCGTGGCGATCGGGTCAGAGGTCGCGGCGCTCATAGCCGATGAAGCTTGGCGCTGGCTCGACGCGCCGGTGAAGCGACTCGGCGGGCTCGATGTGCCGGCGATGCCTTATGCGCCCGCGATGGAGGAGGCGTTCATGCCGACGCCCGAGAAGATCACCAAAGCCCTGAAGGAGCTGGCGGCTTTCTGATGATTCAGCCCCCACCCCTGATCCCTCCCCACCAGTGGGGAGGGTGCCTGAAGGCAGATTAATGGCGACCACTCGGGTCGTGATGCCCCAGCTCGGAGAGTCGGTGCATGAAGGCACGATCTCCAAGTGGCTGGTGAAGCCGGGCGACAAGGTCGTCGAGTTCGAGCCGATGCTGGAAGTCGACACCGACAAGGTGAGCGCCGAGGTGCCGGCGCCGGTGACCGGCATCCTCAAGGAGATCCTGGCCAAGGAGGGTCAGACGGTCCAGGCCGGGGCTGAGATCGCGGTCGTGGAGCTTGCCGCGGCCGGCGAGGCGCCAAATCGCAGCGGCGACGGCAAAGCGACGGCCACGCCAGAAGCCCCCGCGCCCGCCGCGAAATTAGAAGCTCCCTCTCCCGCGAAAGTGGGAGCACAAATTGAGCGCGAGGAACGCGTCCATGCCGCGCCTGGCGCGCAGGGTAGGGGTGAGGGCCGGACGACGGAGCCAGCGCCGGCCCCAGTGCTCGACACGGGCGAGCACCGCTACTCACCCGCGGTCCAGATGGTCGCTGACGAGCTGAAGGTCGACCTCTCCGGCGTGCACGGCACAGGCATGGGGGGACGCGTGACCAAGAAGGACGTGCAGGAGTTCGCCGCCAAGCCCAAACAGGCCCCCGCCCCCACTGCCGCGCAGGCTCCGAGAGCAACGCCCGCCGAGGGCGACGAGGTGGTCCAGCTGACGCGCGTCCGCCGGCTGATCGCCGAGAACATGGTCC
>VBIA01000212.1 GCA_005879985.1 Chloroflexota bacterium
GCCGCCGAGGCAGTGACCGGAGATGGCGGCGATGAAGACGAGCGGCGAAGTCTCCATCTTGCGGAACGCCTCGTGCGCGAGCAGCGCGAGCATGAAGCGCGAGCGGGGGGTGCCCGATGCGAAGACGCTGACGTCAGCGCCCGCGCAGAAGAACTTCTCGGAAGAGCTTGTGACCACCACGTTGCGAACGTCGCCGTCGAGGCGCGCGTCGTCGATCGCGCTCGCGAATTCACGGAGAAACGCATGGTCGTAGCCGTTCGCGGGCGGCCGGTCCAGGACTATGACGCCGACCCTGCCTTCCCTTTCGAGTTTTACTGACATTTCACCACCCCCACCCTGCCCTCTCCCGGAGGGAGAGGGGATCCAAGGATAATTATTCGCATGGCCACGATGATCATCGAAAGCGAGAGGACAAAGGCCGCATCCGGCAAGACCTACGAGGTCCGCAACCCGGCCACCGGCGAGGTGGTCGACGAGGTTCCATTCGGCGACGTCGCGGACGTGGACCGCGCGGCACAGGCGGCGGCTAAGGCGTTCACCACATGGTCGAAGCTGGCGCCCAACAAGCGCGCCGAGATCCTGCACAAGGCCGCACGCAACATGCTGGCCAAGGTCGAGGAGATCGCACCGATCCTCACCAAGGAGCAGGGCAAGACCCTGCTCGAGTCACGGATCGAGGCGCAGCGATTCGGCGAGAACATCGCGTGGTTCGCCGACCTTGCGGACAAGGTCCATGGCGAGCACGTGGCGCTGCCGGACACGACGACCTACGGGCTCGTCGTCCGCCGACCCATCGGCGTGTGCGGCGCGATCGTGCCCTGGAACTTTCCGCTGACGCTCGCGGCCAACAAGGTTGCGCCGGCGATCGCGGCAGGAAACACCGTCGTCCTCAAGCCGGCCAGCACGACGCCGCTGGCAACGCTGGCGTGCATCGAGGCCCTCATCGAGGGCGGACTGCCCGAGGGCGTCGTCAACGTGGTGCTTGGACCGGCGACCGGCGACGCGATCGTCGGCCACCCGCTCATACGCAAGATCGCCCTCACCGGCTCCACTCCGACCGGCCGCAAGGTCATGGCCCGGGCGGCCGAGGCCTTGAAGAAGGTCACGCTCGAGCTCGGTGGCAGCGACCCGTGCATCGTCCTCGATGACGCCGACCTGGAGGCCGCGGCTCGCGCCATCTCGGTGGGTCGCTTCTTCAACTGCGGGCAGGCGTGCCTCGCCGTGAAGCGGCTCTACGTGCAGGAGGCCGCTTACGCGCCGCTGATGGAGAAGCTCGTTGCGCGTGCGTCCAAGCTCAAGCCGGGCAACGGCCTGGACAAGGACAGCCGCATGGGCCCGATGCACACTGAGACGCAGAGGGCGGAGGTCGAGGCCCAGGTGAAGGACGCCGTCGACCGCGGAGCGAAGCTCCTGTACGGCGGCGGCAGGCCGAAGGGGGCCGAGTACGAGAAGGGCTGGTTCATCGAGCCGGCCATCCTCGAGAACGTGCCCGACGGCGCGCGCATGTGGACCGAGGAAGTGTTCGGGCCGGCGCTGCCTGTGCGCAAGATCAAGGATCTCGACGAGGGCCTGCGCCTCGCCAACGACTCGCAGTTCGGCCTCGGCTCTTCGATCTGGACGGGGAATATGGCCGCGGCGCGTCGCGCGGTCAGCGAGCTCGAGGCGGGCTACACGTGGGTCAACGCGCTGCAGATCGCGCACGACGAGCTCCCCTTTGGCGGTACGAAGCAGTCAGGCTTCGGCAAGGAGCATGGCGTCGAGGCTTTCCTGCAATACACCGAGGAGAAGTCGGTCGTCTACGGCGGCGTGTAGCCAGGCGGGGTATCTCGACGCATGAAAGCCGGGGCCATCGTCCTCGCCGTCCTGATGCTGCTCACGGGCGGCGTGTGGATCGGCCAGGGCCTTGGCTACATCAAAGGCAGCTTCATGACCGGCGACATGCACTGGTTCTGGATCGGTGCCGGCCTGGTGGGAGCCGCGCTGTTACTGGGCGCGGTTGCCCTCATGTACCGGCCGCGTCGCGCTTAGTAGTCGCTAGGCGGTTCGGCCGTTGACCCGGTCCCAGCGCCCCTGGCACTCCACGCACCGCGTGGCCGACGGCTGGTAGCGAAGACGCTCGGTTGGGATCCGGTGACCGCAGTCCTCGCACAGCCCGTAGGCGCCTTCGCGCACTCGTTCGAGAGCACGCTCGACCTGCTCGCGGTTCTGGTCGAGCAGGTGCACGAGGATGTCAGTCGTCTCGCGGTCTGACAGTGCCTGCGCCAGGTCGACGTCCTCGGGAATCGAAGCGATCACTCCGCCGACGCTGTCAGCCAGTGGCTTGTGCAGCCCAGCTTCCTCCCCGAACGCCATGGCGAGCCGCAGCAGCTGTTGCTTGCTGGCCTCCAGCTTTGCTTCCGGCTCCTCATCAGGACGTTTTCGCGAACCCATGGTTTCCCCCCTTCTGCCGTTAATACCGACCGGAGTGACGGTCCGATTCTTGGACAGAACGCGCGTCCGTACCGCCATACTCGGGTCCGAAACGGTGCTCCGTAGCCTGCGATTACTCGCTATTCCCCTGCTGCCAATCCTCCTGGCTGCCTGCCAGTTAGGCTCCCCCGTAAACCGCGCAACCCCGAGTGTGCCTCAGATCGGCTCAGATCTCAAGTGCCATAACGGAGATCATGCCTTCGAGGACAACGTCG
>VBIA01000143.1 GCA_005879985.1 Chloroflexota bacterium
AAGACGCACCCGCGCAGAGTGACACAATCTGCTTCGCATGACGGCCAGGAGAGGAACCCGAATGGAGAAGGACTCGATGGGCGAGATGGAGGTGCCCGCCGACGCGTACTACGGCGCGTCGACGCAGCGAGCTGTGCTCAACTTCCCCATCTCAGGCCAGCCATTCCCGCGCCGGTTCATCCGCGCCCTCGGCGTCATCAAGAAGGCCGCCGCGCAGACCAATCGCGAGCTCGGCCTGCTCGCGCGCCGGCGCGCCCGCGCGATCACCGCCGCCGCGCAGGAGGTGATCGACGGAAAGCTCGACGCGCAGTTCCCGATCGACATCTATCAGACGGGCTCAGGCACATCGACCAACACCAACGCCAACGAGGTCATCGCCAACCGCGCCACCGAGATCCTCGGCCGCGAGCGCGGCTCGAAGGTCATTCATCCCAACGACCACGTGAACCTCTGTCAGTCGTCGAACGACGTGATCCCGACCGCGATCCAGCTGTCGGCCGCGATGGCCATCGATGATGAGCTCATCCCTGCCCTCGACCAGCTGCGCAAGGCGCTCGACGCCAAGAGCCGCGAGTTCTGGGCCATCGTCAAAACCGGCCGCACGCACCTCCAGGACGCAACGCCGATCCGGCTCGGCCAGGAGTTCAAGGGCTACGCCGGGCAGATCGAGGAATCGATCCGCCGCGCGCGCGGCGCCATCGACGAGCTGTCGCGCATCCCCCTCGGCGGCACGGCCGTCGGCACGGGCCTCAACTCGCATCCTCAGTACGCGCGCTCGGTGGCAGCGCGGCTGGCCAAAGCGACAGGGCTTCCTGTCAAGGAGACGCCGAATCACTTTCACGCGCAGGCAACCCTGGACGCCCTCGTTGCCGCGCACGGCGCTCTGCGCACCATCGCCACCAGCCTCTGGAAGATCGGCTCCGACATCCGGCTGATGGGCACCGGCCCTATCGCCGGCCTGGGCGAGCTGCGACTGCCCGAAACTCAACCTGGCTCCAGCATCATGCCCGGCAAGGTGAACCCGGTGATCATCGAGTCGATGCTCATGGTCATCGCCCGCGTCTACGGCAACGACGTCACCGTGCTGGTGAGCGCCCAGTCGGGCAGCATGTTCGAGCTGAATGTGATGATGCCCGTGGCCGGCGTCGCGACCCTCGAGTCGATAACGCTGCTCGCGGCGTCCGCGCGCAACTTCTCCGAGCGCTGCATCGAGGGACTGCTAGCGACCGACCGCGGACCTGAGCTGGTCGAGCGCAGCCCGATGCTGGCCACCGCGCTCAACCCGGTCATCGGTTACGACGAGGCGGCGAAGATCGCGAAGGAATCAATCCGCACCGGGCGCTCGGATAGAAATATGAGGGACAACCTACGGTTTTCCCTCATCGCGCGGCTGCGCCGCGACCCAGCCCTGATAGGCGCCCGCAGGATTAGCCGCGTCAGCAGGGCTGGCGCTCTTTTTCCCTCAAGGTAGAGCTTTTTTGAAAGCTGACGCCCGGCAACGGTTGGCTGGCAAAAGAAACAAAGTCGCGGCCGGAACAAGTCCGGCCGCCCCTGCGACACGAGCATTGGAGGGCCTAACCCTCCGAATCCAGGGCGGCGTGGCCACGCTCGCCATCGACCGGCCCCAGGCCCGCAACGCGCTGAACCTTGCCAGCATGCGCGCGCTCGGGCTCGCGCTTGATGAGGCGGGATCGAAGCGCGCGCGCGTACTCGTGATCCGCGGCACCGGCGACAAGGCCTTCTGCGCAGGCGGCGACCTGAAGGAGCTCGAGCACATGCGCTCGGCCGAGCAGGCCGCCCAGATGGCGCGAACGATGCGCACCACGCTCGACCGCCTCAACACGCTGGGCATGCCCGTCATCGCCGCCCTCAACGGCGACGCGCTCGGCGGCGGGGCGGAGCTCGCGCTCGCATGCGATTTCCGCATCGCCGCGGACCACGCGCGCATCGGCTTCCCGCAGGTGGACCTCGGCCTCATCCCGGCCTGGGGCGCGCCCGAACGTCTGGCGGCGCTGGTCGGCCGCGCTCGCGCCCTGCACATCTTGCTCACCGGCAATGCGCTCTCCGCGGAAGCGGCCATGCGCGCCGGCCTGGTCGAGGAGGTGGTGCCGAGCGATCGCTTCGACGCACGCGTGCACGAGCTGGCGGAAGGCATCGCGAACGCGCCCCCGGCCGCTGTGGCCGGCATAAAGCGATCCGTCGACTCGGTGCGGCCGCAGCGCAACCCCGAGCTGGCGGAGAAGGCCATCTCCGAATTCGCCAGCACGTGGGCGGCGCCCGCGCACTGGCGCGCCGTCGAGAAGATGGAGAAGCGCCGCCGCAGCAGCAAGGCCGGGCCCTGATGCGGGGCCGCGTGCAGAACCCGCTGCTGCGGTTTCGCCTGCCAGCGGTGCTGCTCGCGATCGTCATCGCGTTCGGCGTCACCGGCTACGCGCTCATCGAGCGCTGGAGTCTGTTCGACGCCTTCTTCATGACGATCATCACCATCAGCACGGTCGGCTACGGCGAGGTCCATCCACAGTCGGTCGCGGGTCGCGCCTTCAGCTCGGTGCTGATCGTGGTCGGGGTAGGTACGATGCTGTTCGGTTTCGGCGTCTTCGCCGAGACGCTCGCCGAAAACGCCTTCGGCATGTTCAGGAGACAGAGGCAGATGGAGCGCACGCTGCAGGAGCTCCGCGACCATTTCATCGTGTGCGGCTACGGACGCATCGGAACCGAGGTCGTGGTCGAGTTCGACGACCACAAGGTGCAGTACGTGATCATCGACCGCACTGAAGAGGCGCTCGGCCGTCTGCAGAAGGAGGACAGGCTCTATATCGAAGGCGACGCCGCGAGCGAGGACATCCTGCACAGCGCCGGCATCGATCGCGCACGCGGTCTCATCTCGGCGGTGGACAGCGACGAGCGCGCGGTGTACATCGTGCTTGCCGCACGGGCGCTGAACCCGAAGCTGTACATCATCGCCCGCGCCGGATACCCGGAGTCGATACGGCGCCTGGAGCTCGCGGGCGCCGACCGGGTGATCTCGCCGTACCGCATGGCGGGCCACCTGATGGCGGAGCTCGCCGTGCACCCGGCGATGGTCGACGTGCTCGATACGCTGCACCATGGCGAGTCCGACATCGGACTGGAGGAGGTGCTGATCCAGCCCCAGACCAAGGCCATCGGCAAGACGCTTGCGGACTCCGGCCTGCTCGATTCGTCCGGCGCGAAGCTGCTCGCGGTGCGCCGCCGCGACGGCACGCTCCATGTCAACCCCAGCGCGGACCTGCGCCTGGCGGAAGGCGACCTCATCATCGCGCTCGGCTCCGAGCAGCAGCTGCTGGCCACGGCTTCAATGCTCAACTAGCAGACATGGAATCCCTCGGCCGCCGGCCGCAACTGGTGGCGGCCGTCTCGGTCGCTATCGGCGTCGCCATCCTCCTCGCGAAGCTCGTCGTCGGCCTGCTGACGGGCAGCCTCGGCATCATCAGCGACTCCGTCCACTCGCTGGTCGACGTCGTCGCGAGCGGGTTCGCGCTGGTCGCGGTGCGCACGGCGCGCAAGCCTGCCGACACCGAGCACCCCTACGGGCACGGGCGCGCGGAAAATCTGGCCGCGTTCGCCGAGGGCGTGCTCCTCGTGATCACCGCGGTTGGCATCGCGTTCGAGGCGCTGCGGCGGCTCACCGTCGAGGGCGCCGTGGTCGACCCCGCGTGGTACGCGTTCGTCCTTCTGATCGCGACGCTGGTGGTCGAGGCAGGACGCGCCGGCGTGCTTCGACGCGTAGGCAGGCTCGCGGACAGCGAGGCGCTGCAGGCCGACGCGACGAACCGGCTGTCTGACGTGATCTCCACGCTCGGAGTGCTGGCCGGGCTTGCCGGCGTGCGCGCAGGTTTGGCGTGGGCGGACTCTGCCGCCGCGCTGCTGGTGGCGGTCATCATCGCGCGCGCCGCGGTGATGCTGATCTGGCGCTCCGGCGACATCCTCATCGACCGCGCGCCGGCCGGCGCCGAGACGAAGCTGCGTGAGGCGATCCTGCGCGTCAACGGCGTGCGCGAGGTGCGCTCCGTGCGCGTGCGTCGGAGCGGCCCGAACCTGCTTGGCGACGCAAGCGTCGCCACGCGCCGCATGCTCTCGGTCGAGGCCGCGGGCGCGATGATAGACGAGATCAAGCGGGTCGCGCGCACGGCCCTTCCCAAGCTCGAGCTCACCGTGCTCGTCGAGGGCCAGGCGCGATCGAGCGACCTGGTCGAGCGCATCCATGCCACGGCAGCGCGCGACGGCGGCATCCGCGACCTGCACAACGTGACGGTCGAGCGGGAAAGGGACGGCTCGCTGCACCTGAGCATGCACGCCAAGCTGCGCGGCGACATGAGCCTGGCCAACGCGGCCGAGGCCAGCGCGCAGTTCGAGCGCAAGCTCCGCGAGGAGTTCCCCGAGGCGTCGCGCATAGACATCCACCTCGAGCCGCTGGAGCCGACCGTGGTCGCCGGGCAGGACGTCACCGAGCGACGCGCCCAGCTCACGGCTCGCATCAAAGAGGTGGTGGAGTCGCATCCGGAGGTACGCAAGGGCGTGGACGTCGAGCTGAGCGACCGCCACGGGCACATCTACGCGCACGTGGTCGCGGTGCTCGCCGGTGACGTGACGCTCGAGCAAGCGCACCAGGTGGAAACCGACCTCGAGGCCAGGATTCGCGAGGCGGTGCCCGAGGTGCGCGAGGTGGTGGCCCGAGCCACCACATGAGGCCGGGTCGCGTCGAGGACCTTCCCGCCATGGTGCGGCTCTGGGAGCACGAGGTGCTGGCCGGGCGGCGCGATTCGGCGCCCCACGGCAGGTTCTTGCAGCGCTTCCTGTCGGGCTTCGACTGGGAGGCGTGCTCACGCGTCGAGGACGACGCGGGCGGCATGCGCGGCGTCGTGCTGGTGCTGCGGCGCCAGGCCGAGGACGCGACGGTCGCGCGGGTCGAAGCCGCGGTGACGCCGGATATTGATGACGAGCTCCTGCAGACGCTCATCGGCTGGGGAGTCGGACTCGCGCGCGCGGCCGGCGCGCACGTCGCCCAGGTGTGGCGGGCGCGGGGCACCGCGGAGTGGCTAAGCGGCGCCGGGCTGCAGCCGGTGCGTCCGTGGTGGCGGATGGACCGCAGCCTCGATGCTCCGCTACCGCCAGTGTCGCCGGTCGATGGCTACCGCCTGCTCGACTCTGCGAGCGTGCCGCCCGGCGCGTGGGTGGACACGTTCAACCGCTCGTTCGCGGATCACTGGCGTCACACGAACCGAACGGTCGAGGAGCTCCGGCTTGGGCGGTGGCCCGACCTCGAGCTGATGGCCACCGACGGCGCCGGCAAGCCGGCCGCCATCACGCTCTGCGAGATCGAGAAGTACGAGGTTGACCTTCGCCCGCAGCCCGTCGGTATCGTCGGCTCGGTGGGGACGCTGCCCCGCCACCGCCGGCGCGGGCTGGCCAGGTGGCTCGTGACGGAGTCGCTGACCCGGCTCAAGGCGGCCGGCGCCGTCACCGCCTCCCTCTACGTGGACGGCAAGAACGAGCACCGGGCCCCCGATCTTTATTCGGAGCTCGGTTTCGAGGTTACATTCGACACCACTGTCTGGGAAGCTACGTTCCCGTGAGATCAGGTCTGGCGGCCGCCTTGCTCGTTCTGGCGATGGCCGCGCCCGCTTGCAGCCAGCCGGCGACGAACCCGTCCGCCGGCAAGCCGGCCGTCCTGAACGGCAAGCCCAGCGCGCCTCGGCCCTCCCTCGCGGACGCGATCCGCGTCGCGCGCGACCTCGGTCCCGCCGGCGCAACGACGCAGGTCAACCTGAACTTCTCCCTCAAGACCAGGCAGAAGGAGCGGCTCGATGCGCTGCTCGCATCCGGGCGCACGGTGTCGCCAGACGAGTACGCCGCCGAGTTCGGGCCTGACCCGACGCAGGTGAACGCCGCGATCGCACAGCTTCGCGAGTTCGGGTTCGAGCCCAGCTGGGAGCCCGGCTCGCAGCTCATCGCCGTGGACGGCCCGGCGCCCAACGCCGCCGCGCTGCTGGGCGTCGAGATCGACACCTACCGCGAGCCCGACGGCTCGACGTTCTACGCGGCGCTGGCCACGCCCAACCTCACGGGCCCGCTGGCCACGGTGGTGGCCGACGTGGCCGGCCTCGACAGCTACCGCCGCCTGCACGGACACGCCGTGAAGCCAGGCGGCCTCACGGCCACGGACCTCATGGACTTCTACAACATCAGCGCCCTGCGCAAGAAGAACCTCGACGGCACCGGGCAGACGATCGTGTTCCCGGAGATCGAGCTGCTGCCGCAGGCCAACATCAACGACCTCAACAAGTTCGCGATCGAGTTCGGGCTGCCGCCCTTTAGCCAGGTGCTGACAGTCAAGCAGGACGCGAAATGGGGCAAGCCGGAGGCGCCCATCGGCGAGATCGTGCTCGACCTCGAGATCGCGCACGAGATCGCGCCGAACGCCAAGCTCGTGGTGTACCTCGCGGCACCGACGTTCGCGTTCCACAACCGCGCGTTCAGCCAGCTCGTGACCGACCACCTCGGCTCGATAATCTCCGAGAGCCTCGGCATCTGCGAGACGGACACGAGCGTGGCACTGCGCGACCAGCTTCAGAGCATGGAGGTGCAGGCGCAGGCACAGGGCATGTCGCATTTCGTGGCGACCGGCGACAGCGGCGCCTACGAATGCGGCCAGTCCGAATATCCCGCCGCAAGCTTCCCGTCCACGCTGCCGAATGTGACAGCGGTCGGCGGCACCACCGTGTTCGAGTCGAAGCAGGGCACCTACTTCCAGGAGTACGCGTGGGGCAGCCCCATCGACGAGAGCGGCACCGGCGGCGGCCGGAGCCAGGTGTACTCGCTTCCCAACTACCAGGAGTCGGTCCAGGATGCGAACGGCCACGGTTACAGGCAGCTGCCTGACATTTCGGCCGACGCGGATCCGATCACCGGCTATCACATCGTCCTCGGGGGCCGGGACACGCAGGCCGGAGGCACATCCGCCTCGACTCCGTTGTGGGCGGCCGTGATCGCGCTGATCAACCAGGACTTGAAGGCGAAGGGCATACGCGAGGTCGGCTTCGCCAACCCGGCCCTTTACTGGATGGGCGAGAACCGATCGAAGTTCAGCACGCCGCCATTCCACGACATCACCGCCGGCAACAACCTCGCTTACGAGGCCGGGCCGGGCTGGGACTTCGCGACAGGTTGGGGCAGCATGGACGCGGCAGCGCTCGAGGCGGCGTGGATCACTTATATCAAGAGCGGTGGCGCATGAGCGAGGAGCAGCCACTGGGACCGGCGCTGATGCTCTGTCCGCACTGCGACAGCACGGTGCCTCAAGGTCATTTCTGCGGGCACTGCGGCGCGCACCTGTCCACAGCCGACCCAAGCAGGCGACACGCGTTCGCTGCGATGCCCAACGAGCCTGTCGTGCACTTCAACGTGATCAGCACGCTGTTCCCGCACCTCCCGCATCGGCGAGGAGGTCCGTTCCGTTGGGCGCTGGTGGCCGGCGCGGTGTTCGTGCTGCTGCTCGTCACGCTGAGCCTCTACGCCCCCGCCACCGCTGCGGCGACCGCGCTCTTGCCCGCCCTCTATCTCCTTTATCTGTATGAGGTAGAGGTTTACGACGAGGAGCCGTGGCTCTTGATCGGCGCGACGGTGCTCGCCGGCGCGGTGCTCGGCTACATCTACGCGACGCTGCTCGGCAGCGCGTCGTCGCAGTTCCAGATCACGGGCGACAACGGAACGAACTTCCTGGTCTCCGCCGTCGGCAGCCCGATCGTCGCCCAGGTCCTGATGCTCGCCGGACCCGTCCTTCTGTTCCTGATCCGCGGGCGCAGCTATCGCGAGCCGCTCGACGGCCTCACTTTCGGCGCCGCATCAGCGCTGGGCTTCTCGCTCGCCAGCGAGCTCACGTCGTTGTGGCCGATCATCACCGGGCCGCTGCTGGGCAGCGGGCAGCCTGTCGACTGGGCGCTGCGCCTGCTCCGTCTCGGCATCCTGATGTCGCTTGTGAACGCGAGCACGACCGCGGTCGTGGCGGCCGCGCTGTGGCTGCATCGTTACGACCTCAAGCGCTCGCAGCGCACGTGGGAGGTGAGCGTACCCGTCACCGTGCTCGTGGCGTTCGGCGTGCAGCTCGTGCTCGGAATGCTCACGTTCGTCGTGCCCGAGCTGGTGGCGCAGGTGCTCGTGTGGGCGCTCGCGGCCGTCGCGCTGATGCTCTACATGCGCCAGGTCATCCATCAGGCGTTGCTTGCCGAAGGATCGCTGCACGAGATCGGGCCGGACTCGCAGTGCCCGGAATGTCACCGCATCGTGCCGACCATGGCGTTCTGCCCGAACTGCGGCGCGGCTCGCGCGGCGGCGCCGAGGTCATCGCGACCCAGGACGGCGGCAACCTGATGGGGCAGGGCTTCTGCGGACGCTGCGGCGCCCCCCTCGCTCCCGGCGCGGCTTTCTGTGGGGTGTGCCGCACTCCGGTCGCACCAGTGTCGGTCGCCTCGTATCAGCAGTACGCCTACCCATACCCCTACGCGCAGCCGCAGGCGCCTCGTATCGGCGGCGCTCGCAGCACTCAGATCGCGGTGGCGGCGGGCCTCGTCGTGATCCTGGTCATTGTCGCGATCGGCGTCGCTTTTCTTGCGTACCGGGCGGTGTCGGGGTCGCACAAGACCTGCACCGCCAACTGCAGCCCAAAGGTGATCACGCCGCTGCCCGCGGCGGCGACCTACCGCAGCAGCGCGTTCAAGTTCGAGGTCGACTACAGCGATACCTGGACCGTCCGCAGCCAGGACGCGAACGGGGTGACGCTCGGCACGAAGCTCGGCCTCGTCAGCGTCGAAGGGATGAAGGCGGGCCAGTCATCCGACCAGGTGATCCAGCGCGTCGTGTCCGCGCTGCCAAGCGCGAGCTGGCAGAGCGTCACGCTCGTCTCCAGCCTCCGCGGCGCGCACCTCGGGGACGTGGACGGCTTGGGGCAGGTCTACTCGGCCAACCTGATCGGGTCCAACTCGAAGGCCGCGGCGGTCAGGTTCGTCGTGATCACCGCCACCAAGGGCTCTGTGACCGTGGTCGTGTTTGCCGTCGATCCGGCCGACCCGACGCACTTCGCTCACGGCATGCCCGAGGGCGTGCTCTTCGATTACATGTGCACGGTGTTCCGGTGGGCTAGCTGAGTCGCGATCGAGCGGGTCTAGCCCTCCGCCTCGGCAGGTAGGTCGAAGCTGATCTCGTAGACGCCGCCGGCCAGACGCGCCTGGTGGATCCAGCCCATCTTGCGGAGCACTCCCAGCATCTGCTGGTTCTCGGGCAAAACGATCAGCGAGAACGTCTTGATGCCGTGCTCGCGCGCGACCTTCGCGAGGATCGTCAGCAGCGCGCTGCCCATGCCGCGGCGCTGAAACTCGTCGACGACCGCGACCGCGGTCTCGGCCACGTTGGTGCCGGAGGCGCGGTCATAGCGCGCGACGCCGACGATTCTTTCCTTGCCGTTGGGCCGGTTCATCGTCGCGACGATCGCGAAGCGATCGTGGTAGTCGACCACCGCCAGCCGGTGCGCCAGGGCGTCGGGCATGCGCTTCAGCGGCGTGAAGAACCGGAAGTACACCGTGCGCTCGGACATCGCCGCCACCGCCTCGTGCAGGAGCGGTTCGTCAGACGGCTCGATGGGCCGGACGTGGACCTTGGTGCCGTCCTTCAGCTCGAGCGTCCGGGGCGCGAATCCGGCGACAGCCACGGTTCGTCCTCACCCCTGATCCCTCTCCCCCCGGGGGAGAGGGTGCCGATATTGCATTGCCGTAACTTAACCTTCCGCGGGAATGAAGCGGAACCTGGCCGTCACCGGCGCTGCGGCGGCGGCCGGCGTGAGCGCGGTCTACAGCCTGTGGTTGTGGGTGTCCAGCTACCTCGGCGACAACTTCCACAACGACTTCACCTTCTATTACGCTGCCGCGCGGCTCGGACTCGCGCACGGCTGGAGCCACCTGTACGACCTGCGCCTGCAGCAGGAGCAGCTCGACGCGATCGGCTCGCACATCACGATCGCGCAGCTGGCGCGCTATGTCAGCCCGCCGCCGCTCGCGTGGCTGGTAACGCCGCTGACGCTGCTGCCGTACCAGGTCGCGTACTGGCTGTGGAGCGCGCTTCTGGTGGGTGCGCTGATGCTCGCCTGGCACCTCGCGGCGCCGGGCTCGGGCCGCTCGCGCGTCATCTTTCTTGTCGCGGCGATCGGCTGGCTGCCGATCATCTACGGGCTACAGCTCGGCCAACCGGCACTCTTCGTCGCCGCCGGGGTGGCCGCGTGTTACGCGCTGCTGAAGCGAGGGCGTGACGTCGAGGCCGGCGCGGTGCTCGGCGTGCTGGTGCTCAAACCGCAGCTCGCGCTGCTGGTGCCGGTGGTGCTCCTGGTGAGCGGAAGGTGGCGCGCTTTTGCATCGTCGGTCGTCGTGCTCGCGGTGATCACGGCCGCGTCAGTGGCGGTGCTCGGCCCGTCGGGTGTCACCGACTACGTGGACCGGCTCAACTTCGCCACCACGATCGCGGAGAACCAGGCCCAGACGCTTGCGGGCTGGATCCACAACCTCCAGGCCGCGCGCATCGTCCAGGGCCTGGTCGCCGCCTGGACCGTCGGTCTGGCCTACGGCCTGCGCCGACGTGGCCCGGCCGTGGTGCTGGCCGTCGCGCTCATCGGCGGCCTGGCCGCAAGCCCATACGTCCATTACGACGACCTCGCGATGCTCGGCCTCGCGTGCCTGCTGTTCCTGCGCGCGGCGCGCGGCCGCTGGGTGATCGCTTACGCGATCGCACTGTTCATCGCCGCCGAAGGCTTCCCCGTGTGGCAGGCGGGACCTGTGCTAGCTGGCGAACTCCTCGCTTTGGCCCTTTTTTCAATCCCGGCGCTGAAACATCACCACGGCTATACCGAGCAGGACGACGCCGAACGCGAGCATGATCCCGGCTTCGAGGGGGATCGGCAGCACCTGGCCGTTGATGGTCAGGCCCAGCCGGTCGATGGCCGCGCTCGAGAGACCTGAGTCCGAAAGGACGACGCGCCGCAGCGGGTCGATGCCGTACGAGGCCGGGTCGATTCGAGTGAGGAACGTCATCCACGACGGCAGGTTGGTGAGCGGGAACAGCGCGCCCGACAGGAAGAACATCGGCATCATCAGGAAGTTCATCACGACCTGAAAGCCCTGCAGCGACTTCATCATCGACGCGAGCATCACGCCGAACGCTGAGAGCCCGAAGGCGAGCACGGCCGCCAGCGGAACGATCGCAAGGATGGTGAGGAGGCTCAGCTTCACGCCTACGAACGGCGCGAGAACGAGCAGGATGAGCCCCTGGATCATCGCCTGGGTGGTGCCGCCGAGCGCCTTGCCGATGGCCACCGCCCACCGGTCGATCGGCGCCACGAGCACCTCTTTCAGGAATCCGAACTCACGGTCCCACACGATCGACATCGCGCCGAAGATCGAGGTGAACAGGATCGACATCCCGATGATGCCCGGGAATACGAACTGGATGTAGGACAGGCCGCCGCGCGACCCGAACACCCCGCCGCTGCCCAGCGATGAGCTGAGGCCGGAGCCGAACACCACCAGGAACAGCAGCGGCTGCGCCAGCGAGGCGACCAACCGCCACCGGTCTCGCCAGTAGCGAAGGATGTCGCGGTACCAGATGATGTAAACGGCGCGCAGGCTCGCCGCGCGCGTGTCGATGGGCGCGGGCGCTCGAGGCGCCACCTTCGGTGCTGCCGCTGTTTCGACGCTCATCGCCGCCTCCCCAT
>VBIA01000144.1 GCA_005879985.1 Chloroflexota bacterium
CTGCCCGGAGGCGTAAGGCGGCGGCTCCGCCGGAGATGGCTCTTCAGGCGGCGGCGGGGGAGGGGGAGGAGGTGGTGGTGGCGGCGGATACCCGGGCGGCAGGTCCATGTTCGGCTCGCATGCAGCGTAAACCGCTCGGCCCGGCTGCCGCACCGGCGCCTCTAATCTGGTTGGCTGATGACCAGCATGGTCGCGGCGCGCTCGCTGAGCTCACCGGTCGCGTCGCTCAGCAAGGTCAGGCCGTCGGATGCCAGGCGGCTGTCGAAGCTTGGCATCGAAACCATCCGAGATCTTCTGCTGACGCTCCCGTTCGACTGGGAGATCTACGGCGCCCCGAGGCGCATCGCCGAACTCCGGGACGGCGAGCCGGCGACAGTGGTCGGCAGGATCTCCTCGAGCGTGGCCCAGGTCACCTATCGCAAGCACGTCCGGCTCACCCAGGCGACGCTGACGGACGACGACGGCGATGCCATGCGAGTGGTCTGGTTCAACCAGCCGTACCTTGCCAATCGCATCCCGGCAGGCTCGCGGGTGGCGGTCGCGGGTCACGTCAAGGCCGGCCCTCGCGGTCTGGAGATGCGGAACCCGCATTACGAGCCGCTGGCATCCGATGGCGGCGCCGGGCCGAATCGAATCGGGGGGCTGATGCCGAAATATCACCTCGTCGCGGGCATCACCTCCAAGCGCATGGCCGAGTTCGTGGCCGAGGCGCTGCCGCTCGCGTCGGACCTCGAGGAGCTGCTGCCGGCTGAGACGCGCCTGCGCATGGGATTGGTCGGCGTGGTCGACGCGGTCAGGCTCGGTCACCAGCCCAGGACGGAGGCGGACTGGCAGGTGGCCAGGAAGCGGATGGCGTTTGCCGAGCTGTTCGAGCTGCAGACGGCGTTTGCGCTCATGCGCGCCAACCTCGCGCTCGAACCGGCGACGCCGATCCCTTACCGGCAGGAGGTGATCGACGCTTTCAAAGCCGGCCTCGGCTTCGAGCTGACGAACGCGCAGCGCCGCTCGACCTGGGAGGCGTTCCAGGACATGCAGCGCCCATCGCCGATGAACCGGCTCCTGAACGGCGAGGTGGGCTCGGGCAAGACGGCGGTCGCGGCCGCGTGCGTGGCGATGGCTCACGCGGCCGGCCTGCAGTCGGTGGTGATGGCGCCGACCGAGATCCTGGCCCGCCAGCACCTCGGCAAGTTTCGCACCTACCTCGAAGCGAGCTTTCCCGGCCTGACGGTCGAGCTCCTTGTCAGCAGCCAGAGCGCGCCGGAGCGTCGACGCGTGCGAATCGCTGCGGCATCAGGCCACTGCGCGCTGGTGGTCGGCACCCACGCGCTCATCGAGGAGGACGTGGAGTTCGCGCAGCTCGGGCTCGCCGTGGTGGACGAGCAGCATCGGTTCGGCACTCGTCAGCGCGAGGAGCTGCGCGCCAAGGGCAGCGGCCGGCCGCACTTCCTGGCCATGACCGCGACGCCCATCCCGCGAACGCTGGCCCTGGCGCTTTACGGCGAGATGGCGGTGTCGGTCATCGACGAGCTTCCGCCGGGACGCACGCCCGTGACGACAGAGGTCATCTCGAAGCACGACCGGCGTGGCGCGTACGACCTGGTCCGCGAGCAGGTCAGCCTCGGCCGGCAGGCGTTCGTCATCTGCCCGCTCATCGAAGAGTCCGAGGTCCTCGCGGTGCGTTCGGCGACAGCCGAGCTGGAGCGCCTGCGAAAGGAAGTGTTTCCCGACTTGCGGCTCGACCTCGTGCACGGACGGATGCGCGACAAGGACGCGGTGATGCAGCGATTTGTGGCGCGCGACATCGACGTCCTGGTGGCGACAGCAGTGGTCGAGGTGGGCGTCGACGTGCCGAATGCGACAGTGATGATGATCGAGGGCGCGGAACGGTTCGGGCTCGCGCAGCTTCACCAGTTCCGCGGGCGCGTAGGCCGCGGATCCGATCGCAGCTACTGCCTGCTGCTCACCGACGACGAGTCCGTGTTCATCCTCGACCGCCTCGAGCTGGTCGCGCGTACGCCCGACGGGTTCAGGCTCGCCACGGAGGACATGAACCGCCGCGGAGTCGGCGAGCTGATGGGGGCTCGCCAGCACGGCATGTCCGACGCGGCGATGCAAGCGCTGCGTGAGCCGGAGCTGCTGAACGAGGCGCGCCAGGAAGCGGAGGCGCTGCTCGCAACCGATCGCGAGCTTTCGCAGCATCCGGCGTTGGCGCAGGCGGTGGTCCGCCGGCTCGAGCTGACCTCGATCAGCTAGCAGGGCGATGAAAAAGGGCGTCGAGAGCTGCGGCGCACAGGCGGCCCAGGCCAAGGAGGCGACGAGCACCGGAGCGAACGTATTGGAAATACCTGAGCGAGGAGCGCAGGAGCCGACGCCGGCCTGGGCCGAAATGGGCGTCGCAGATCCGACGATTACTTTTTCAGCGGCCTGCCAGCCGCCGGCTTCTTTGCTCGCGGCGTGTACCCGGCGGTGAGCATGCCGAAGTAGGTTGGCGCCTCGTAGCTGATGAGGCGGCCGCGCCAGCCGTCGCCGGTCGCGCCGGCAAGGATGAGCATCTGCCACCAGCTGTCAGCCTTCGCGCGCTCGACGAGCTCGGGCTCGACCTCGACCAGCCGCTCCAGGTCGCCGCGCCGGACGATGTCGCACACGAGCTCGTCATACACACCCGCCTTCTCGTCGAAGCCGTAGGGGCCATCGGCGCTGTGCGCGTGCCCGTGGTCCGCGCTCGCGATGAAGGCCACCCTTCGCCCGGAGTCCTCTGCGGCTCGGGCGATGGCGCGTCCGGCTTCGACGTGCGCGGTCGCAGGCAGGTCCCTGGCCGGAGTCACCACGACCACCGGCAACGGAGGGTCGCTGCGGCCGCCCATGAACCACAACGGGATGAGCACGCCCCAGTCCATCGGAGCAACCGCCGAGGACGGGTCGTTGGAGCCGAAGCTGATGCCCACCGACGGAATCTCGGCCTCGACATACGAGGCAAGCACTCGCCAGGCAAGGTCCGCGTCGGTTGGACAGTCGAGGGCCACTGCGCTCGGGGCGCCGTCTAGCCGGCCGGCCACGCGGCTCGACACGACCACGCCGAGCGCGCCAGAGATGTGGACGTTGTGCGGCGTGGCGATCACCACCGCCTGCGGTTTCGCGGCGGCGAACATCCGGCCGAGGCTCTGCATGCCTTTGCGGGTCGCGATCGCGAGCTTCTCCTCGCCGGGCCCGCACGCCTCCTGGATGGCCAGCCCGCCGTGGGGCGCGATGGCGGCGAACACGAGGGCCACAGCCCCATTGTCCCCTCTCCCACTTGCGGGAGCACAAAGCGAGCGCGAGGAACGCATCCGGACCGCGCCTGGCGCGAAGGGCTAGGGTGAGGGACGTGAACGAAGTGTCCCCTATGCGGTTGACGGAGTACAGCCACGGGGCCGGTTGAGCCTGCAAGCTCAGCCCGGTGGAGCTAGGGCAGGTAATCGGGGCGCTGCCCCGAATCGTCGACCCCAACGTGCTGACCGCCGCCGCGTCGCGCGATGATGCCGCGGTGTATCGCATCGCGCCCGATCGCGCGCTCGTGGCGACTGTCGATTTCTTCACACCCATCGTCGACGACCCCGCGGCTTTCGGCGCGATCGCAGCCGCGAACAGCGTCAGCGATGTGTACGCGGTCGGCGCGAAGCCGATGTTCGCGCTCGGCATCACCGCGTTCCCACGCGAGAAGCTGGACACGGGCCTGCTGGAGAAGATCGTTGCCGGCGGCGCCGGCAAGCTCGCCGAGGCAGGGGTGCCGGTGGTGGGCGGCCACTCTGTCGACGACCCGGAGCCGAAGTTCGGCTACGCCGTGATCGGCGAGGTTCATCCCGATCGCGTGGTCACGCACAGCGGCGCCCAGGCCGGCGACGTGCTGTTCCTCACGAAGCCGCTCGGCTCGGGCTTGGTGGCGACCGCCATCAAGCGCGGCCTGTGTCCGCCCGCCCTGGAGAGCGAAGCCATCCGCGTCATGAGCAGTCTCAACCGCGAGGCTTCGGAAGCGATGCTCGCCGCCGGCGTGCACGCCGCGACCGACGTCACCGGCTACGGCTTGATCGGGCACCTCGCGAATATCGAGGGCGGCGCCGATGTCGAGTGGCGCCGCGTGCCGTTCATGGATGGGGTGCGCGAGCTCGCCGAGCGTGACCTGTTCCCCGGCGGAAGCCGGCGCAACCACGAGGCCTATCGCGACATGGTCGAGTGGGGAGGCCTCCCCGAGCTCGAGCAGATGATGCTGTGCGACTCGCAGACGAGCGGCGGCTTGCTCGTGGCGATCCCGAAGGAGAACGCGTCGAAGTTCGAGTCGACCGTGAAAGGGGCGTCGCGCATCGGCACCATCAACGGCACCGGCACGATCCGAATCAGCCCTTGAGCCCGATGCGTGTCACCGGCGGCGAGTCAAAAGGCCGCCGGCTCAAGGCCCCACGCAACATCCGGCCGACCCAGGGCATCGTCAAGGAGGCGATCTTCAACATCCTGGCGCCGTACATCGAGGGCGCGACGGTCATGGATCTCTTCGCAGGCTCGGGCGCGATCGGCATCGAAGCCCTGTCGCGCGGCGCCGCGCACGTCACGTTCGTCGACCGCGAGGAGCGTGGTCTTGCTATCCTGCGCCAGAACTTGGACGCCCTCGGACTCAAGCAGCGCGCGCGCATCATTCGCGCCGACGTTGCCCGCTGGATCGAAGCGTCACCGGACGAGATGCTGGCCGCCGACCTCATCATCCTGGACCCGCCGTACGGCGACGCCGTGTTCGATCGCACGCTCCAGGCCATCGATCGATCCGCGTCCAAAGCGACAGTCGTCGCGGAGTACTCACGCCGGCAGCAGCTGCCGGCAATGAGCCGGCTGCAGGTGGGTCGCGAGCGCCGCTACGGCGACACGATGCTGGCGGTCTTGCGCCCGTGAGCGAGAAGATCGCCGTCTACCCCGGCAGCTTCGACCCTTTCACCAACGGCCACCTCGACGTCGTCGACCGCGCACTCGGCATCTTCGACCGCGTGATCGTCGCGGTTGCCGCCAACCCCGACAAGCGGCAGCCTCTGTTCACAGTCGAGGAGCGGATCACGCTGATCGAGGAATCGCTGAAAGGGCGAAACGGCGTCGAGGTCACGAGCTTCACGGGCCTGACGGTTGAGTTCGCCCGCTCGCTCGGGGCGACGACTCTGGTCAAGGGATTGCGTGCCTACTCGGACTTCGACGCAGAGCTTCAGCAGGCGTTGATGAATCGAAAGCTCGCGCCCGACATCCATACGGTGTTCCTGATGTCGAGCTTCGCCCACATATTCGTTTCGTCAAGTATCTTGAAGGACATCGCGAGCTACGGCGGGAAGGTCGCCGACCTGGTGCCGCCGCCGATAGCGAGGGCATTGAAGGAGAAGTACAGATAAAGGTCGACGAGCTGCTTGACCGCTTCGAATACCTCATCCAGAACGCTCGCCACGTTCCCCTCTCGACGCAGGTGATGGTCAACGAGGACGAGATGATGGAGCTGATCGACCAGATCCGCTTCAACCTCCCCGACGAGATCAAGCAGGCGAACTGGACGGTTTCGGAACAGCAGCGCATCGTCACGGAGGCCCATTCCGAAGCGGCCCGCATCATGTCGCGCGCGAACGAGCGCGCCGAGGAGACGGTCTCCGAGCACGAGATCCTCCGTCGCGCCGAGCGCCATGCGGCGCAGGTCGTGCGCGACGGGCAGAGCAAGTCCGACCAGGTCATTCGCGAGGCCGAGGCGTACGCGCTCGAGCAGCTCAAGCAGCTCGAAGCGCATCTGGGGCGAACCCTCGCGACCGTGCGGCGCGGAGTGGAGGCATTGCAGTCCAGCACCGCGCCCGCAGAAGAGACCGCGGATCAAACGACCGGTTCTTAGAGGGCCCGGCGGCCGAGCCTCACATCCCGGTAGAATTCGGCGGCCATGGCTCTACCGAAGGTCAAGCTGTCCAAGTCGAAGAAGGGCCGCCGGCGCTCTCACCTTGCGCTGGCCCTTGTGCAGATCCAGCCGTGTCCGAACTGCAAGAAGCCGAAGCGGCCGCATGCTGTCTGCCCCAACTGCGGGCACTACGCCGGCCGCGAGGTCCTGAAGACAGAGTAGCTCGTGCTACTGCCCTCCCCGCAAGCGGGGAGGATCAAGGTGGGGGTGTCAAGCTAACAAAATCAAATTGCCTAAGCTCGCCTTCTTATATCCCGGCCAGGGCTCCCAGCACGCAGGCATGGGCGCCGACCTGCTACAGGACGACGAGGTGTCGGCCCTGTGCGACAAGTGCTCGTCGTCCGCGGACGTCGATCTTCGCCACCTCCTCGCCGCGGCCACCGACGACGAGCTGCGCCTGACCCAGAACGCCCAGCCCGCGCTCGCTTTCATGGGAGTCGGCCTGACGCTGCTTCTCGCTCGCGCCGGGCACAAACCCGAAGCGGCGGCGGGCCACTCGGTCGGCGAGTACGGAGCGCTGGCGGCTGCCGGCGCCGTCGAGCCGCAGCGAGTCGTGAAGGCCGTGCTGGAGCGAGGCAAGGCGATGGCCGACGCCGCTCCGGCGGGCACGAGCTCGATGAGCGCGGTGCTCGGCCTGGACGCGAAGGCGGTCGAGGTTGCGCTGGCGGGCATGAACGACGCCTGGCCTGCGAACTACAACACGCCAACGCAGATCGTCATCGCAGGCACGACAGCCGGCCTCGAGGCCGCCACGGCCAGGCTGCAGGCCGCAGGCGCCAAGCGCGTGATCCCGCTGAACGTCAGCGCCGCGTTCCACACGCCGCTCATGGCGCCGGCCGCGGAACGCCTGCGCGCCGCTCTCGACAGGATCGAATGGCGGGCGCCACGCATCACCGTGATGGCGAACCTCACGGGCCGGCCGCACCTCGACGGCGACCGCATCCCTCACGTAATGGAGATGCAGCTTCGCTCGCCGGTGCGCTGGGCAGCCTGCGTGCAGGGTCTGGTCGAGATGGGCTGCGACACATTCGTCGAGGTGGGCCCGAAGCGAGCCCTCACGGGGATGATGAGAGAACTTGCGCCCGGTGCGAAGGCGCTGGCGGTGTCGACCCCGGCTGCACTAGCCGATCTCGCGGTGCTGATACAGTAGGGTTCGACCCAACCCAAGGGCCACTCCGCATTGGAGGCAATGATTTTGGAAACCCAGAAACTAAGCTTCGAAGACTTCAAGAACATCATCGTCGAGCGCCTCGGCTGCGAGCCGGAGCAGGTGACGATGGACGCCTCCTTCCAGGAGGACCTCAACGCCGACTCGCTCGACCTGGTCGAGCTGATCTACGCGTTCGAGGAGAACACCGGTCTCGAGATACCGGACGAGGACGCCGAGAAGATCACGACCGTCGGTCAGGCCTGGGAGTACATCCAGGAGAAGGCCGGCTCATAGCACAACTCGACGCGGCGCCTCAATCTCCCTCGCTGCAGCAGCTGCAGCAAAAGATCGGCATCTACTTCCGCGACCCGAGCCTCCTGCTGGAGGCGGTCACACACAGCTCATTCGCCAATGAGAGCCCGCACCTGTCGCCGCGCGACAACGAGCGACTCGAGTACCTGGGCGATGCCGTCCTGCAGCTCATCACCGCCGAGTATCTGTACAAGCACCACCCCGGAGCGAGCGAAGGCGAGCTGACCCAGACGCGGTCGTCGATGGTCAACACCAACACGCTTGCGGAGCTCGCGGAGCAGCTCGACCTCGGCAGCTACCTGTACCTCGGCAAGGGCATCGCGCGCGGGGGCGGACGCAGCCTGAAATCGCTGCTCGCCAACGCGTTCGAGGCGCTCCTCGGCGCGGTCTTCCTCGACGCCGGTTACGACGCGGCGTACCACTACTACCTGAACCGGTACCGCTCGCTGCCGGAGCCCGCGCAGGACGAGAACTTCAAGGGCCGCCTGCAGCAGGTCGCGCAGGAGCGGTTCGGACAGACGCCGGTCTACGACAGCGAGGGGGCCAGGGTGGGCTCGAAACGCGAGTACACATCGGTTGTGTTTGCCGGCGCCGAGCCACTCGGCACCGGGCACGGTGCGACCAAGCAGGAGGCCGAGCAGGAGGCGGCCCGCGCGGCGCTGGAGAGCCTTGTCGGCGCTCTCAAGCCGGCGACCGCCGTCAAGCCGCCGCGGTCGAGGGCCCGGCGCGGGTCGCGCCAGCCTCGACGGACCGCCAAGACCGGGCCGGCGCTCACGGAGCCGGTCCCCGCGGAACCGGCCCCCGAATCGCCGGTACCGCTGTCGGTGCTAACTTCAGACGACGCGGCTCCTCAGATCGCGGAGCCGCCTCCCAGCCGCCAGTTTGGAGGGCTGGAGTAGCACCACCCAACCGTCAGTAGTTGATATCGGAATGCCCACCACATCTGCTACCGTAAAGCGGCCCTTGTTCCTCCGTTCGCTGCAGCTACTGGGCTTCAAGACGTTTGCCCGCCCCACCGAAATTCGGTTCGAGGGCGGCGTGACGGCGATTGTCGGTCCCAACGGCTCGGGCAAGACCAACATCGTCGACTCGGTCAAATGGGTCCTCGGCTCTGGCCAAGCGCGCGATCTGCGCGGCCGGAAGATGGAGGACGTCATCTACGCGGGCGGCGAGCGGCGCTCACGCTCGGCGTTCGCCGAGGTCACCGTCGTCTTCGACAACACCGCCGGCCGCCTGCCGGTCGACTACGCCGAGGTCGCAATCACGAGGCGCGTGCAGCGCGACGGTGAAAGTGACTACTTCCTCAACGGCACGCGCGTCCGCCGCCGCGACCTGCTGCACCTGCTGTCTTCGACCGGTCTGACTGTCGACTCGTACGCGATCATCGACCAGGGCGACATCGAGTCGATCGTCGTGTGCACGCCGGCCGAGCGGAGGCAGCTGCTCGAGGAGGCGGCCCAGGTACGCGGCGTCAAGACTCGCCGCCACGAGGCGGCGCAGCGTCTTGCCGAGCTGGCGCAGAACATGCTGAGGCTCGAGGACCTGAGGTCCGAGATCGAGCCACGGCTCGAGGTCCTGCGCGGTCAGGCGGCCACCGCCAGCGAGGCTGCCGAGGCGTCGGCGCGGCTGGAGGTGCTGCGGGGCAGCATCCTGTGGGAGGAGTGGCGGGAGGTGCGCGACTCGCACCGCAAGGTCTCGTCGCAGGCGCAGTCGCTCGACCGCCGCCTGGCTGAAGCCCGCGAGGCAGCGGCCGTCGCCGAGCGCGAGTTCCAGTCAGGGCGCTCGGAGGTGCAGGCCGCGCAGGACCGCCGCCTCGCCCGCCAGCGCCGGCTGGGCGAGCTGCGGCTGTCGCTCTCGGACGCGGCGCACAAAAGACAGCTCGCCGCTGCGCGCGCCGAGAACGATCGCGCCATGGCAACCGCGGTGCGGCAGGAGGAGGCAGCCAACACCGCGCGCGAGGTCGCGGCCCGATCCCTGCAGCATCAGCTGGTGGTGGAGATCGAGCAATCCAAGGCAGCTCTCGAGGACCTGCCCTCGGTTCCGCCGATGCCGGCGGCGCTGGACGTCTCGCCGCTGCACGACGCACGCCGCGATGCGGACCAGGCCCGCCGCGCGGCGGCTGCCGCCGCATCGACGCTTGCCGGGCTGCGGACGCGTCGCGAATTCCTGGAGCAGCAGCTCAACCGCGTTGAGCCGCTCGCCGCCGCGCTGGGCGAGATCACCTCGATCGAGACCGAGACGGCGGAGGCGAGGCGAGGGCTCGAGTCGGCGCAGTCGGCCTCGACCGAGCTGGCTCGCCTCTCGGCCGAGCTCGACGGCCTCGAGAGCCTCTACTCGGCTGCCGCGTCGGGGCCGCGGCTCGGGGACGTGATTCAGCCAGAACCCGGCTACGAGAAAGCACTTGCGGCCGTGCTGGGACCCCTGGCGGACGCCCTGGTGGCGCTTGACGCGAAGAGTGCGGTAGAGACCGCGGGGAGCAGCTCAGGACAGATCACCGTGCTGTACCCGTCTGCCGCCGGTGATGCTGTCGCGGCCTCGCTCCTCCACCACGTGATGGTCGATGCCGGCTACGAGGCGATCGCGCGCGGCATTCTCGGCGGCATTGTGGTTGGACGCGACGTCACGCTCGACGGCGTCTATCACGTGCCAGGGATGGTGCGCGCCGGCGCGGACGGCCGCGCGGCCATCGCCGAGAGGCGTGCCCACGTTCGCGCGCGCATCGCGGAGCTCGAACCCGTGGCTGAGACGCTCGACGACGCGGCGCTGAGGGCTCATGGCCTGGACAGCAAGCTCTCCGAGCTTCGAGCGCGAGCGGCCGAGGCCGGGGGCCTGGCAGAGACGCGCCGCTTGCTGGACGCGGCACGCGTGTCCGAAAGCACGGGGTCCGACAAGCTGTCCGAGCTTGAGGCCACGGCCTCGTCCGCGGAAGAGCGATCCGCCGCCGCCGAGCGCGAGTTCGACTCGCGGTCGGAGGCGCTTCGCGAGCAGCGCGTGACGGTCAATCAGGTCGAAGCCGAAAGGCTTCGGTGGCGCGACCGCATCGACGACCTCGGCCGGCGCCTGCACACGGTGCGCCAGGACGTCATCGCGATGACGCATGCCGCGGAGGACCGCTCGCACCGGCTCGCCGCCGCGGATGCAGCGGCCGACTCCGCGACCGAATCGCTTCCGGCGCTCGATGCCGCGGTCGCCGCCGCGCGAGCGAGCCTGGCTGATGCCGAGACCGAGTCTCCCGAGGAGGAGGCCGAGATGGCCGAGGGCGCCCGCAGGCTGGTCGCGCTGGAGGAGGCTCGGATCGACGCTCGCCTGAAGACCAGCACGCTCGAGGGGAATCTCGACCTCATGAATCGTGAGGTCGAGCTGCTGTCGGCGCGCATGGAGGAGATGCGCGCGCGCATGCCCGACGGGGTCGCGCCCGAAGACATCCCCGGCGGCAAGGCCCGCGAGCGCGAGATGCGCTCGCTGGAGCGGCGTCTCGAGGAGATCGGTCCCACCAACGCGCTGGCAGACGCCGAATGCCGCGAGCTCGAGGGGCGCTACACGAACCTGCAGCAGCAGCTCGAGGACATCACAGGCGCTCGCGCCGACCTCGAGACGCTGATCGCGAAGCTGCGGGAGGAAGAAGAGTCCCGATACGACGCGGTCTTCGGCGCGGTGGCGATGAACTTCCAGGAGTACTTCTCGCAGCTTGCGCCGGGCGGTCGCGCGACGCTGCGTCACGCCGAAGGCGAAGACGGCCCGCACACCGGCGTCGAGATCCTGGTGCAGCCGCCGCGCAAGCGGTTGCAGAACGTGACGCTGCTCTCATCAGGCGAGCGATCACTGGCCGCCCTTGCGCTGGTGCTCGCGCTCGATGAGGTCAACCCGAGCCCGTTCACGATCCTCGACGAGGTCGACGCCGCGCTCGACGACGCGAATGTCGGACGATTCGGCGAGATGCTGGCGCGGCTTGGAAGGCAGCGCCAATTCCTCGTGATCACGCACAACCACGTAACGATGTCGCACGCATCCACGCTCTACGGAATTCACCTCGACGAAAGCGGCACGTCGCACCTCGTATCGGTGCGCCTCGAGGACGTGCGCAAGCCGGCGGTGCGGCACAACCCGGCCGCCCGCGCCGCGGGATAGCGACAGCCGCATCCGGTAGGCTCGACCGGATGTGGAGTCGAGTCGGTGAGCGCACGCGAAGCCTGCTGGCTGCAGGGCTCCGCGCGCTGGGGCCGCCGCTTGGCGCCGACTACTACGACAGGTTGGAAGAGCTCCTGCTCGGCGCCGACGTGGGTCCTTCGATGGCCTCGCGACTTGTGCAGCAGGTGCGAGCGCGAGCGCCGCATACGGCGGACGAAGCGCGCGAGGCTCTGGTCGCGACAGCGCTCAGCGTCATGTCGTCCCGTCCGCGCGCGCTGACGCTGGATCCCGCGCCCGCGTGCATCCTGCTGTACGGAGTCAACGGTGCAGGCAAGACCACCACCGCCGCGAAGCTTGCGCATTTGCTGGCGAAGCAGGGACGAAAGCCTCTGATCGTGGCGGCCGACACGTATCGCGCAGCGGGCATCGAGCAGATGGTGCAGTGGGCGCTGCGGGCGGGCGTGGCGAGCTTTGCCGGCGCGCCCGGGGCCGATCCTGCATCGGTGGTGTTCGACGGCATCCAGCAAGCGCGCCGCCTCGGGCAGGGCGTGGTTGTGGCGGACACCGCGGGTCGCCTTCAGTCACAGCGCAATCTTTTGCAAGAGCTGGCGAAGATCGGCCGCGTGACCGCCAAAGCGCAGGACGGGCGCGCAATCGAGTCGCTGCTCGTGCTTGACGCGACCGTGGGACTGGCCAGCATGACGCAGGCTCGCGCGTTCAACGACGCGGTGCCGATGACCGGGCTCGTGCTCGCCAAGCTCGACGGCACTGCCAAGGGCGGCGCGGTCATCGGCGTCGAGGGCGAGATGGGAATCCCGGTGAAGCTCGCCGGCGTGGGGGAGACCATCGACGACGTGGCGCAGTTCGACCCTGCCGCCTACATCCGATCACTGGTCGAAGACTGATGCCTATCGCCGACCCGCACTGCCACACGACGGCGTCCGACGGCATGGTGACGCCGGCCGAGCTCGTTGCCGCGGCGGTTGCCGCAGGGCTCCACCTGATCGCGGTCACCGATCACGACACGATGCGGTCGGTCAAAGAGGTGCAGGAACGCGGCGAGGCCATGGGCCTGCAGGTCGTTGCGGGGCAGGAGGTCACGACCGCGTGGCCCGCGCAGACGCACATCCTTGGCTGGTTTCTGGAAAGACCGGTGCGCATGGGGATGTCGGCGGCCGACACGGTCGCCGCGATCCACGACCAGGGCGGCCTGGCGATCGTGCCGCATCCGTTCATGCCCGTCTACTTCGGTTCGATCCAACCGGGGATGCTGCGCCGTCTGCTGGAAGTCCACCCGGTCGACGGCATCGAGGTGATGTTCACGGCGCCCATCGGGCGCCATCGTCGGAAGGCACTTGATGCCTTCGTAGCGGCCAACGCCGAGCGGCTTGGCGCTCACATCGGCGGCAGCGACAGCCACTTCGGGAGCCACGATATCGGCCGCGTCGTGACCGCGTACGAGGGAGACTTCAGGGCTGCGATCGCCGAGCGCCGCACGCGACCGCGACTTGGCATGCGTCGTGCTGTGCCGACAGGCATCGCGATCCGCCAGCAGTGGCGCGCGCTCGTGGAGGTTCCGATCAGGCGGCTTCGCGGCCAGCTGTGAAGTAGCCGATCGCCGGCACTCGCGGACGGAGACCGCTCAGGTCTGCTTGTCTTCCAGCCCCAGTCCGAACATTGCTTCCAGGTCGTGCGCCGAGAACTGCTGGAAAGCGACCAGGGTCTGCGTCTTCTCGATACCTTCGAGGTGGGTCAGTCGCCGGGTCACGACCTGGGCGAGCTCTTCGTGCTCGCGGACACGCGCTATGGCGATGAAGTCCCATTCGCCCGTGACCGTGTAGACCTCGGCGACGCCCTCGATGTCCGCGAGGTGGGGTCCAAGGGTCGTCAGGCCTTCGCGCGACGCCTTGATGAGGATGAAGGCCGTCAGCACCTGCGTCAGCCAGCGCCCAACGCCACGATGGCCCCAACCGAGTCCCCGTACGCCCATACGTCCATGTCGCCGTACGCGATCGCATGGCTGCCAAGCACCGTGCAGATGTGAGTGCGATGGTCGTTGCCGTGATGCAGGGCCTGCACGAGCACGACACCCGAGCGCATGCGAAGCCGTTCGTCTGAGAACGTGGTCTCGAACTCGTCGTCAGGGTTGATTTGCTCGGCGAGCTCGATCATGCGGCCGGCGGATGCGGCTGCGAGGTCACGGAGTGTGGCCACGCCGGGGAATCCATCCTTCTCCTTGAACCGGGGTTCGTCGCCTGTGAGCCGCCAGATGTACCGTTGCTCCGCGCCCACGAGGTGGGTGAGCGTTGCCTCGATCGTGCCGTATGTTCCTGCCGCGGTCAGCTGCAGCTGCTCTGCCGTAAATCCCGCGCACACGTCGAGCAGGTGCAGGTTGGCCCAACGGTGATAGCGGAAGGCTTCCACACCCAGCGGGCCGAGCACCCCCCGATTTTAGCCCTGCTAAGCTGTCAAGGTATGCGCCTTGACACCCTTCAGGCACGCGGGCGATCGCTTGCCCTTTACGAGCGATATGGAGCCCTGCTGACCGACCACCAGCAGGCGATTCTCGACCTGTACCTGCGCAGCGACTGGTCGCTGGCGGAGATCGCCAACCACGAGGGAACGTCGCGTGCTGCGGTGCACGACATCGTGAAGCGGTCGACCCACTCCATGCAGGAATACGAGCGCCGGCTCGGCCTGCTCACGGAGGCTGTGCGGCGCAAGCGCGCGATCGAAGCGCTGGAGAAGGAGCTCGAGGGCTTGCAGCGCCGGATGGCGAGGCTTTCGGTCTGATGTTCGAGACGCTGTCGGCCCGCCTCACTGAGGCGCTCCGCAAGATCACGGGCCGTGGCGTGCTGCGTCCCGAAGACGTCGACACCGCGCTCCGCGAGGTGCGTCTTGCGCTGCTGGAGGCGGATGTCAACTTCAAGGTCGTCAAGGAGTTCGTCGAGCGCGTCCGCGCACGGCTGACAGGTGTTGAGATCTCGCCGGGCCTGACCGCCCCGCAGACCGTGGTCAAGGCGGTGCACGACGAGCTGGTCGAGCTGCTGGGTGGCAACGCGACAGGGCTCAAGTACGCAAGCTCACCGCCGACCGTCGTGATGCTTGTCGGGCTGCAGGGCTCGGGCAAGACCACCACCGCGGTGAAGCTCGCGCTGTTTGCGCGCCGCGACCACCACAGGCCGCTGGTCGTCGGCCTCGACCTGCGGCGACCGGCCGCCGTCGAGCAGCTGCGCATCCTGGCCGAGCGCGAGAAGGTGGACCTTCACTCGGGGTCGGGGATGGTCGAGAGCATCGCTGCCGGCGGTCTGCATGAGGCTGCTCGAGCGGGCGCGGACGTCGTGATCCTCGACACGGCCGGACGGCTGCACGTGGACGA